>CAYQRG010000059.1:0-9316 GCA_964419645.1 uncultured Eubacterium sp. | reverse complement strand
GAGAACATGATACAGGTGTGAGGGGCGATTTTTGCGTAGCAAAACTATACATATCGCCCCGAATGGTTACTATGAGCGGCTCCTGAGCCGTGAATAGTAACCATTATGAGTTACTGGTCACAGAGTGGACAATAACTATTATGAATACAGGAGGTTTTGGGGCAATGGCAACAGATTATAAAGAAAGAAAACAAGTATAAATCAGGCGGTATCCAAGCCGCAGACAGTTTATGTGAATTTTTACGGTATAGAGGAACGGTCAGTTTCTTTTAATGATCACTGGCGGTTTTATCTGGGAGAATTAAACGGAGCCCAGGCAGTGTCTTATAACGATTCTTTCTGGAAAAATGTGGATCTTCCCCACGATTACAGTATTGATCAGGGATACACTACGGCAGCTCCCGCAGAGCAGGAGAGCGGCTATGTATTAGGCGGCACCGGCTGGTATCGGAAAAGCTTTACGCTTTCTTCGGATATGGCAGGCAAAGTGGTCCGTGTGGATTTTGACGGCATTTATATGAATGCGACAATTTATTTAAACGGCGTGCAGCTTGGAACCCATCCCTATGGATATACGCCATTTTCTTTTGTTCTGCCCAATGAGAATCTGAAGTTTGGCGGAGGGGAGAATGTGCTGGCAGTAAAGGTGGAACACAAACAGCCCTCCAGCCGCTGGTATTCCGGAAGCGGTATTTACCGTGATGTCAAACTGACTGTTACGGAGCCGATTCATGTAGCATATTTCGGAACAACAGTCACCACGCCGGATATTGCAGAGGGAATTGGCACAGTAAATGTCGTTGCCTCCGTAAAAAATGACAGCAATACGGCAAAAGAGGTTTCTATTCGCCAGATTGTTTATGAGAAGGGCAGTACAGAGGCGGCATCAACAGGAACAAAGACAGCGGCGCAGCAAATCGCAGCAGGAACAGAGAGTAAAATCACATCATCTGTTACAGTAGCAGCCCCAAAACTCTGGTCTGTTGAGACGCCGAATCTGTATACGGTCTGCACAGAAGTGTATGTGGGAGATGTTTTGGTAGACACATATGATTCTGAATTTGGATTCCGCTGGGTAAATTTTACGAAGGAGAATGGATTTTTCTTAAACGGTAAAAATATCAAGTTGAAAGGTGTGTCTATGCACCATGACCAAGGTGGTGTCGGTTCTGAGGCATGGCGCCGGGCGATAGAACGCCAGGTAGAAAAATTGCAGCAAATGGGCGTAAATGCGATCCGTGTGACACACAATCCGGCTTCTTGGGTTTTAATTGACATCTGTAATGAAAGAGGAGTCCTTTTGGTGGAGGAAGCCTTTGACTGCTGGCTTTCCGGAAAAGCTGGAAATACAGAGGATTACGGAAAATGGTTTGAACAGACGATTGAAACGGGCAATCAGATTGTCGGCGGCAAAGCAGGCGAGCAGTGGGCCAAGTTTGATTTGAAAGCAATGGTAAAACGCGGAAAAAATGCGCCATCTATTATAATGTGGAGTCTTGGAAATGAAGTTTTTCAGCAGCTGATTGACAAAAGTATGATAAATCGCTATCCGGCAGTTGCAGAACAGCTGATTAGATGGACAGCAGAGGAAGATGCGACGCGATATGTTACGTTTGGAGATAACCAGTTCAAGGGAAATGAATCCAATGGCAGCCATATTGCGACACAGACAGCAAAGGTATTTGCAAAGGCAAGGGAATATGGCGTGCCGGGAGGACTTCCGGGATATAATTACGGCAGCGCAGAAAATATTTTAAGTGGGCATAACCAGGGCTGGCTGGTCTATGGCTCTGAAACAGCGTCGGCTGTCAACAGCCGCGGTGTTTATGACAGAAAAGATAGCTGCGGTGACGGCGGTGTAGGAGATAAGCGGTTGACTTCTTACGATAAGAGCTGTGTAAGCTGGGGACATACGGCAAGCGACGGGCTTTGGATTACGATGCGGCAGGCATTTAATGCAGGCGAGTTTGTTTGGACCGGATTTGATTATATTGGCGAACCCACGCCGGACAACTGGCAAGGAACAGGAGCAAACGGCATCTGGCCGAATATCGCTAAAAATTCCTACTTTGGAATAATTGATACGGCAGGTTTTCCGAAAGACAGCTTTTATCTGTATCAGAGTCAGTGGAATGACAAACTACATACGCTCCATGTACTTCCGGTATGGAACCGGGATGAAATTATGTTAGATAGCTGTGGAAAAGCAGAAGTTGTCGTTTACAGTGATGCCCCGGTTGTAAAACTATATTTAAACGGAAAAGAAGTGGGTAGTGCAGCGGCAGCACGTACCGATACGCCCACCGGCGGATACCAGAATTATACTACGGGCACGGGATGTTTTGACACAGACAAAGCTGACGGAAACTGTTCATCCTCTCTTTATGCGACATTTCATGTGCCGTATGAAGAAGGAAAGCTGGAAGCAAAGGCATTTGACGCAGAAGGAAATGAGATTGTCGATACAGACGGACGCAATTTTGTGGAGACAACGAAAAAAAGCGAAAAACTTACCGCGAAAGCTGACCGTAATACGATTACGGCGGACGGAAAGGATTTAAGCTATATTACGATTGATGTAACAGATATAGATGACAAATTTGTCAATTCCGCAGAACCGGAAATTACAGTATCCATAGAAGGCGACGGCGTGCTTTTGGCCCTTGACAACGGTGTGCAAAATGATGTGACTCCTCACGGCGCAGCAGCCAGAAAAGCCGGAAAAGGAAAGCTTCTGGCAATCGTACAGTCAACCAAAAAGGCAGGCAGCTTTACCGTAACGGCAGAAGCGCAGGGATATACATCCGCTTTCGTGACGGTGCAGACCACAAAAGAAAGCTCTGTTCCTGTCAAAAAGAGCATTGTAAGCTATGAAATTTCCAGACAGTACTATATAAAAACAGGAGAAAATCCTACACTGCCGGATTTTGTGAAAGTAAATTACACAGACGGCGCTTCGGAAACAAAAGCTGTTATTTGGGAAGCGTTTCCGGAAAATCCAGACGCAGTTTATTCTGTATCCGGTGTGGTTTCAGATGTCAATTTGCCGATTTTGGTTTATGTTACTATGATTGGAGATGTAGCGGCAATCCTAAATTATTCAGCGGCTGTGGGTAAGGATTCTGCCCTTTTTCTTCCAACATCCCGGCCTGTAGTTATGACAGACGGTTCGGTTCTTTCGGCGGAATTTCCGGTAGCATGGGATATTCCGGCAGATATTACAGATACAGAAGGGAAAAAAGAAATAAAAGGAACGGCGAATGTATTTGGCGAGAGCTTTGACGTAACTGCTTCCATACGTGTAACGACTGGCAGTTATATAGACGGAGAGGAAGCACTGCAGAATGTGCCGGAAATGTATATAAACGGCGTATCCAGCAGGGAAAGTGACAGCGTGGCAGAAGTGCTGGCAAAGCTGCAGGATAATAAAGCAGCAAAAACAGACGCAGTATGGAGCGGACGTGGAACACTGGATTTCCGTCTGGATACGGCAATCGAATTAAAGGATATTACTTTATATCTAAAGGATGAGTCTCCAATTTCCGATACAATGAAAATTTATTCCTCCAGTGACAACGGCGCAAACTGGAAACGGGCGGACTGTAAGATCAGCCATAAACGGGAAGGCGGTGTGACGGTTCGTACTTTTACTCCGAATGATATTGTTTCGGAAACCTATTTCCGTGTGGAATTTACCAAAGTTGCGACGCTTCTGGAGTTGGAACTGAATACAAAGATTCCTGTATTCCCGGTAGGAGAAGAGGCTGCGCTATCTTATCTGGAAGCAGGCGGACATATTGCAGATGCGGAAGCTTTGGACAAGGGATGGTTTGGCGTGGCAGAAGAGAATCTGGATGCAAAAGATATGAAAGCGGTAGGAAGAGAAAATGCGAGCGTGACGGTCCTTCCAAAAGATGACGCAAACATAATAAGGATTTTGCTTGAGTCGGAAGATCATAGTAAGAGGAGTATTTATCAGGTTATTTGTTGTTTTTTTACCAATTTCGGTATTTAAAAAAGAGGGTTGGAAAATCTTTTTGTTGTAAGAATACAATCCTGACGATATAATATAAGAAGGGGATTTGACTACGCAAAGAGAATAGGAGGTGGATTCCTTTGAAGGTATATCTAGATAATTGCTGCTATAATCGTTTGTTTGATGACAGGTCAAATATCAAAAATTATCTGGAGCGGGAAGCGGTTTTAATAGTGATGCAAAAGGCATTTGAAAATGAATTAAAAATTATTGGTTCGGATATTTTAGAAATAGAGATGCTAAAGATTAGAAATGAAGAAAAGAGAAACGATGTTGAGGGAGTCTATCATGCACTTGTTATTGACTCGGTAAAGGCAGATGATAGTATAGGGAAAAGGGCTGTTCAGATTAGAGAAATTTCTAATATAAGAAACTTTGATAGCTTACATTTAGCAAGTGCGGAGGTTGGAGCAGATATTTTGCTGACAACAGACATGAAATTTTTAAAAGCTAGTCAGAGAGTTAAATCTAAGATAGCAGTTATAAATCCGGTTGAATTTGTGATGGAGGTGTTTGGTGATGATGAATCAGACAATGAAGCTAATTAAAATTAGTGAAATTAGAAAGCTGGGTACCGAAGCTTTAGTAAAAGCGTTGGGTCCGATTGGGATGGCAAGATATCTTGAGGGATATGACAACGGTGGACAAGGAGATTATACAAAGGAAAAGTATGAACAGCCAGATTATTCTATTGAAGAAATCTTATCTATGAAGTCGTCACTGTGAATTGGCTATTGCAGGGAATTTATAAAATGTTTTAAGATGCATCTATTAAAAACCCATTTTTGTAAAAATAACGATTAAAAAGAAATCCTTGCAAATTCCTAATTCCTGTGTTATCATTTGCTCGTTAAAAAATTTTGATTAGAAAAAGGAGGGCTTGCCATGCAGAAGAATAAGAAAATCTCAAACAGAATAAAGTTACTAACAATCAAAGGTACGGCAGTCCTCGTAAATAACAGATAGACTTATTGAAAATATTTTCTGTTGCAGTTATATGTCACAGTGAGAGGATTTGTAAAAAGCGCCTTTGGCGCTTTTTTTGTACCCATTTTTAAGGAGACAAAAACGATATGGAAATGATAAAAGGAATTTATGCAGACGCAAAAATATTTACTGATGATGCAGAAGAATACGCAAAAGCACAGGTAAAAATGATCTGTGACCACGAAGCCGCAAAAGGGAGTACGATACGTCTGATGCCGGACATTCATCCCGGTAAGGTCGGTCCCATTGGACTTTCTATGACACTGACAGATAAAGTAATTCCCCAGCTTTTGGGCGCGGATATCGGCTGTGGAATGACATGTGTAAAATTAAACAAAGATCATGTCGAGTTTCAAAAACTGGATAAAGTAATCAGAGAACAGATACCGTCAGGTTTTGTAATCCGAAAAGAAATGCATTCTATGGCGGAAAAATTTTCTTATGAAGAACTTTGCTGCAGCAGACATATCAATAAAGAAAAGGCAAAAAGAAGCCTTGGCACACTGGGCGGCGGCAATCATTTCATAGAGCTTGACCGGGGAGCCGATGGCAGCATGTATCTTGTAGTGCATACCGGCAGCAGGCATCTGGGAGAAGAAGTAGCAGAATATTACACAAAACTGGCAAGCCGCTGTTTGAAAGAGCAGGGGCAGGAAATCCCATATTATATGAGTTATCTGGAAAATGACAATCTGGCGGCATATCTGGAAGATGTGCAGGCGCTTTTGCAATATGCAGAATGGAACAGACAGATTATTGTCCGGGAAATATTAAAAGGAATGAAATGGAAGGCGTTGGATTGGTTTTCAACGGCACATAATTATCTGGATGATTTTGGAATTCTTCATAAAGGTTCTATCTCTGCCAGAAAAGGGGAACGGATAATTATTCCGGCCAATATGAAAGAAGGAATTATTTTAGGCATTGGAAAGGGCAATGCAGAGTGGAACTATTCAGCGCCTCATGGCTCCGGAAGGAGAATGAAACGGGAAGATGTAAAAAATCAACATACGGTATCCGAATTTAAAAAGGCAATGAAAGGCATTTACAGCAGCAGCGTAGGGGCAGGAACACTAGACGAAGCTCCCTTTGCCTACCGATCCATAACAGAAATAGCAGAAAAACTGGAGGATACCGTTGAAATAACAGAACTATGCAGACCTGTTTATAATTTTAAAGCAGGAAATAAAAAGTAGCAAAAACAGAAGGAGATATTAATTATTATGATAATACAGATCAGCGCCGGGCAGGGACCGGCGGAGTGCCAGCTGGCAGTTGCAAAACTGTTTGAGGCGTTAAAAAAAGAATATGGAAATTTGGAATTGTTATCAGAGAAAAAAGGCTGCGAAAGAGGGTGTTTTGATTCGATTTGTTTTCGCACCGAGCAGGATTTAAGCAGCTTGGAAGGAACGGTATTGTGGATCTGCAAAAGCCCCTTCCGTAAGAACCACAAAAGAAAGAACTGGTATGTGGATGTCAGTGTGATTCCGGATCAGATGGAGATTGCGACAGATGAAGAATATCGTGTAGAAAAATTCCATTGCGGAGGAAACGGCGGCCAGAATGTAAACAAAGTAGAAACCGGGGTGCGCATCATACACATTCCAACAGGACTCACTGCCCAGTCTACCGAAGAGCGGAGCCAGTATCAAAATAAACAGCGGGCTATGAAAAAACTGCAGAAAAAAATTTCTGATTTACAACAGGAAGAAAAGGAGAAACAGGTGAATGCTGCCTGGAGGGAACATAATCGTATTGTCAGAGGAAATCCGGTGCGTACCTATGAGGGAGAAAAGTTTATTTTGAAAAAATAGCGTTTCTATACTATACTGAAAATAAAAACAAAACACAAAGGAGTCGCCATGAAATTTCTTCACATTTCAGACCTTCACATCGGAAAACGTGTCAACGAATTTTCTATGATAGAAGACCAGAAATACATATTAAAACAAATTCTCTCAATCGCAGAAAACGAACGGGCAGACGCCGTTATCATAGCAGGAGATATATACGACAAGCCCGTTCCTTCTGCGGAAGCCGTGCAGTTGTTTGACCATTTCCTGACAGAACTCGCAGACCAAAACAAAAAAGTATTTATGATCAGCGGAAACCACGATTCTCCGGAGCGGATCGCATTTGGCGCGCAGCTTATGAGCGGCAGAGGCGTATATGTATCTCCAGTTTATGACGGGACAGTGTCTAAAATTCCGCTGGAAGATGAATATGGAGAACTTTTTGTTTATCTCCTTCCCTTTATCAAACCGGCAGTTGTACGCCATGCGCTGGAAAAAGAGCCGGAAGGGAATCTGCCGGAGAGTTATCAGGAAGCAGTGGAGACTGCAGTAAACCGCATGGAAGTGGATGAGCAAAAACGAAATATACTCATAGCGCATCAGTTTGTCACAGGCGCCAAACGCTCTGAATCAGAAGAAGTGATCGTGGGAGGACTTGACAATGTTGACGCAGAGGTTTTTGCTGGGTTTGATTATGTGGCATTGGGGCATATCCACAGGCCGCAGAATATTGGAAAGGAAACGGTGCGTTATTGCGGAACGCCGTTAAAATATTCTTTTTCAGAAGAGGAGCAGGAGAAGACGGTCACTGTAATTGCGTTTAAAGAAAAAGGACAGATTGATTTGGATACGGTGCCGCTTCATCCGCTGCATGATATGCGGACCCTCAAAGGAACTTACAATGAGATCATGTCAAAATCTTCTTATCCGGATGTAAAGAGAGAAGATTATGTCAAAGTCATATTGACTGACGAGGAAGATATTATAGATGCGATGCAGAGGCTGCGTACAAAATATCCGAATCTGATGCAGTTAGAATATGACAACAGCAGGACGAGACAAAACCAGGCGATAGAATTGATCCAGGATGTGGAACAAAAATCAGAGCTGGAATTATTTGAGGAATTTTATGAAAAGCAGAATAACCAGCCAATGAATACAGTACAGCGAGACTATATCAAGCATTTGCTGGAAGAAATACAGGAGGGATGACATGAAACCAATCAGACTGACGATAAGCGCATTTGGGCCTTATGCCGGAAAAACAGAACTGGATTTTGAACGTTTGGGGGAGCATGGACTTTACCTGATTACCGGAGATACCGGAGCCGGAAAAACAACAATTTTTGATGCCATTACCTATGCGTTATACGGAGAAGCCAGCGGCAGTGTACGTGAAGCCAGTATGTTTCGCAGTAAATATGCAAAAAAGGACGCGGAAACTTATGTAGAGTTTGTGTTTGACTATTCCGGCAGACGGTATAAGGTAAAGCGGAATCCCAAATATAAACGGCCCAAAAAACGGGGCGAAGGATTTACGGAACAGTCAGCAAATGCAGAGATTACGTTTCCCGATGAAAGACAGCCGGTTACGCAATCAGAAGCAGTGACAAAAGCCGTCACAGAATTAATCGGTTTAGACCGCAAACAGTTTGCGCAGATTGCAATGATTGCCCAGGGAGATTTTCAAAAACTGCTGCTTGCCGGCACAGAGGAACGCAGCGGTATTTTCCGGCAGATTTTTCATACGGAGATTTGCCAGACTTTGCAGGACAAATTAAAAGAAGCGTCGAATGGGGAGGACAGAAAGTATCAGGAATTGAAACGCAGCATCAACCAGTATATGGAGGGAATTGTCTGCACCGGAGACACACCGATTTCCGCAAAGTTAGAGAAACTCTTAGAAGAAAAGTTTGACGGCAGTATCCGGGAAGGAATGGAGCTGTTAGAAGAACTTTGCGGTGAAGATAAAAAAAGACTGGACGAATTGGGAAAAGAAATTCAGACATTGGAAGCAAAGCTGCAGAGTGAAGAGAGATTGATTGGAACTGTTCAAAAAATCAAAGAACAGCGGGAAGAGCTTGCGGAAAAGCAGAAACTTCTGGAAGAACAAAAGCCCAAATTGCAGCAGGCAAAAGAAACATATGAGAAAGCAGAGCAGAATGCCAAAGCCATAGAACCGCTGACCAGGCAGATAGAAGAACGAAAGAAAAATTTGGAATTATTCGATGCGCTGCAAAAGGAACAGGAAGAAAAAAAGCAGGCAGAAGATAAAATCAGTCAGGAAAAACAAAGCATTGAAACATTAAAAGAAGACAGCCATCAGCTCAAAGAAACATTAGAAACAGATCAGAAAAATTTAGAAGCGCTTACATCTGCAAAAGAGGAAGGGAAGCGTTTGAAAGATCAGGAGGCAAAGACCAATCAGGACTGTCAGCTTCTACAGAAACAGAGCAATAGCTTAAAAGAGGAAATCGAAGCACAGAAAAAGACAGAAAGC
>CAYQRG010000058.1:0-9367 GCA_964419645.1 uncultured Eubacterium sp. | reverse complement strand
TTCATGGCATTGTTTTAGGCATTTAATATTAGCGCGTCAGGTATGACAGCAGAACGTTTCCGTACAGATATCATTGCGGAGAATGTGGCCAATGTAAATACCACCAGAACGGAAGACGGGACACCGTACCGTAGGAAAATTGTAACTTTTGCAGAAAGAGATTCTGGAACTTTTGGAGAGATGCTTGCAAGGACACGAGGACGTATGTACGGCGGAGGCGGTGTTAAAGTTACAAAAGTTGCAGAAGATACAGAATCGGATTATATTATGACTTATGATCCAGCTCATCCAGATGCAGATGAGAACGGATATGTTTCTTATCCGAATGTCAATATCGTAACAGAGATGACGAATTTGATTGATGCCAGCAGAGGCTACGAGGCAAATGTGACAGCATTTAATGCCATAAAAGCTATGGCACAAGCTGGATTACAGGTAGGCAAATCATAAAAGGACATAGCTTGATACGAGGAGGAAAGGCAAGATGAACATAGCTTCATTATACAGTGTGTCACCCGATTATCTTACACAGTATGGACTGAATAAGACAAATGAAACTTCAGGTGAGAAGGATAAGAGTTTTGGTTCTATTTTAGATGCAGCCATGAATATGATTAACGAGACGAATGATTATCAGAACGCTGCAGAATCAGCAGAGATCCAGTTTGCTCTTGGTGAGGCAGTCAGCACCCATGAACTAGCGGCAGCACAGCAGAAGGCGAATATTGCTTTGCAGTATACGGTTGCAGTCAGGGATAAGGTCTTAGAAGCATACAAAGAAATTATGAATATGTCAATTTAATAAGTAAGTAGGGGTACATATGCCAGATAGAATACAGAATATTTTAAATCGAGTAAAAGAATGGTGGCAAAAATTTTCCATTAAGCAGAAAACACTTTTGGTCAGTATTACGGCGGTTATTATATTAGCACTGGTGATATTGGCAGTTGTTATGAACAGGCCGAATATGGTTACCTTGATTACCTGTGAAAATACCAAAGAGGCTTCAGAAGTTAAAAACCTTTTGGATGGTGAAGGTATCAAGACAGAAATATCATCGGATGGACTGACCTTTTCCATTAACAAGAAGGACGAGTCTACAGCATCTATTTTGCTGGGCTCCAATGGGATTCCTACAGAAGGCTACGGCATTGAAAATGTGTTTAATGGAAGTTTCAGCACCACCGAATCCGATAAAAACAAGAAGTACCAGTTGTATCTGGAGAAGAAATTTGAAGATCAGCTTGAAGTGATCTCCAACGTGGCAAATGCCTATGTTTCCCTTTCCATTCCGAATGAAGACGGAACCATTATTTCTATGGGGCAGGAGACCTATGCAAGCGTTGTTTTGGAATTAAACGGAGAGCTGGAAGAGGAACAAGCGGCAGGAATTGCCAAGTTTATAGCGACGGAAGTAGGGAATGATTCTACAGACAATATATTATTAATGGATTCCAACGGAAATGTGCTTTTTTCCGGTGGAGACAGCAGTACTTCCATTGGAAATGCCAGTTCTCAGTTGTCATTAAAGAGCAAGACAGAGAATATGGTAAAGAGTGAAGTGAAGGGCGTCGTACTTGGTACCGATGTATACGACAATGTAGAAGTCGGACTGAACCTTGCCATGGACTTTAGCACAGAAGATTATACAAATCAGCGTTATTACGTCGATGAAGGACGGGATCAGGGATACTTAGACAGCAGAAATACATTTGAATCAGAGGCAGAGGGAGGTCCGGCAGGTGTTCCGGGCACAGATACGAACGGCCAGGATACTACATATGTTTTGGAAGATTCTGAGATTACCTCTTCTTCTACAAGTGAATCCAAAGAACAGTATCTCACCAGCCAGGAGATTACCAGAAGGAAAAGCGACGGCGGAACTGTGGATTTTGAAAATTCTTCGATTTCCGTTGTGGCGACTTCTTATGTGGTTTATGATGAAAAGGCATTAAAAGCAGACGGAACGCTTTCAGATATGTCTTTTGATGAGTTTGTAGCCCAGAACAGTGATCGTGTCAAGACCACGGTAGATGATGAATTTTATGATATGGTAGCAAATGCAACCGGAATTGCAAGAGAGAATATTACGATCGTTGCGTATGACGTACCGTTTTTTAAGTATGCGTCTTCCGGCGGAAGAGATATTGCCGACTATTTACAGATCGTATTGGCAGTTCTGATTTTTGCATTGTTAGGATTTGTTGTATTCAGAAGTACCAGAAAACAGCAGGCGGAAGAAATGGAGCCAGAGCTTTCTGTAGAAACGTTGCTTGAGACGACCAAGAAGCAGGAAGAGCTGGATGAGGCGGCCCGTCAGGATATTGGATTTACGGAAAAATCAGAAACACGTATTTTGATTGAAAAATTTGTAGAAGGCAATCCGGAAGCGGCGGCGTCATTGTTGCGTAACTGGTTGAATGAGGAGTGGGAGTAAAGATGAGCAGCGAAGATATGACGGGTGTTCAAAAGGCAGCGGTATTACTGATCGCATTAGGACCGGAAAAGTCAGCAGACATTTTTAAGCATTTAAAAGAAGAAGAAATTGAAGAATTGACGCTGGAAATTGCAAATACAAGGAGCGTGGCTCCTCAGGTGAAAGAGAAAGTCCTGGAAGAATTTTACCAGGTGTGTTTGGCTCAGCAGTATATTGCAGAGGGCGGTATTGCATATGCCAAAGAATTGCTGGATAAAGCTTTGGGTGGAGACAGGGCCCAGGAGGTTATCTCAAAACTCACGGCATCCTTACAGGTTCGCCCATTTGAATTTGTCCGTAAGACAGATCCCAGCCAGGTGTTGAACTTTATTCAGGACGAGCATCCTCAAACGATTGCCATGATCTTATCGTATCTGACACCGGCACAGGCAGCTATGATCATGAGTGCGCTTTCTTCGGAAGTGCAGTCAGATGTTGCAAAGAGGATTGCGACCATGGACCGGACATCTCCAGACGTTGTAAAAGAGGTAGAACGCGTATTGGAAAGAAAGTTATCTTCCCTGATCAATCAGGATTATACAATCGTGGGCGGCGTAGATGCTATTGTCAATATTTTAAATACCGTAGACCGCTCTACAGAGAAACATATTATGGAATCTTTGGAGATCGAAGAGCCAGAATTGGCAGACGAAATTCGCAAGAAGATGTTTGTATTCGAAGATATTATGCTGCTTGATGACCGTGCGATCCAGCGTGTATTGCGCGATGTGGATAATAGTGATCTTTCTGTTGCCCTTAAGAGTGCAAACGAAGAAGTTCAGAATACAATATTCAAGAACCTCTCCAAGCGTCTTGCTTCTATGATCCGAGAGGATATGGATTTTATGGGACCTGTTCGTATGAAGGATGTGGAAGAGGCACAGCAGAAGATTGTTGGTGTTATTCGTAAGTTAGAAGACTCTGGCGAAATCGTAATTTCCAGAGGCGGAGGTGACGAGATCGTTGTCTAATCTGTTTAAACAATACAATACCATTGAACAGCAGCAGAATATCCGGGTAATGGATTACAATTCCATGGTAGAACAGAAACTTGCCAGCCTGGCAAAGCAGCAGAACAATGGATTAAATGAAAATGATGAATTTCAAAATTTAGATATGATCGCCGACAAGGTAGAAGAAGATCCGGCGGAAGTTTTACAGAAAGCCAAAGACGAGGCGGAACAGATTGTGCAGGAAGCTAAAGAAGAGTCTGATTCCATACTCTCTTCCGCCAGAACAGAGGCAGAGGAAATATTTGCCAGGGCTAAAGAAGAAGGCGGCAAACAGGGATATGAAGAGGGCTTTCACCAGGCGCAGGAGTCTTTAGAGGCAGAATACCAACAGAAACAGGAAGAGTTGGAGCGCTTGGAACAGAAATGCCAGGAAGATTATGCAATACAGATGCAGGAGATGGAACCCAAACTTTTGGATGTGATTCTGACAGTTGTGGAAAAAGTTTTCCATATCCAATTCAAAGATAAAAGAGAGATCCTGCTTTATCTGGTTGGCAATGCCATTGCCAATATAGAAGGTTCTAAGAACTTCCGGATCCGGGTAGGCATGGATCAAAAAGAATTTCTGGAGTCCCACAGAGAAGAAATTTTAGATCGGGTAGGACATGACATGTCTCTTGAAATTGTTTCCGATATTGCTTTTGTGGGAAATCAATGCGTTATAGAGACAGAAACAGGAGTATTTGACTGCAGCATGGATGTGCAGCTTAAGAATTTAATAAAGGATTTGAGATCATTAAGTGCGTGAGGATGAGAGACGTGGCATATAATTTTGATAAATATTTACAACTGGCAGATCGTACCTATTTTGACCGTCTTGGAAAAGTGGTAAAAATTGTAGGATTGACAATTGAGTCCGTAGGACCGGATGCAAAATTAAATGATTTATGCCGCATCGTGATTGATCAGGATAATTCAGTAATGGCGGAAGTAGTCGGAATACGAGACAACCGCCTGCTTTTGATGCCTTATGAAAGCGTAGAAGGCCTGGGTGTTGGATGTACTGTGGAAAATACAGGACATCCTTTGTCTGTCCTGGCAGGAGATGAACTGTTAGGACATATGGTAGATGGAATCGGAAGGATTGAGGGAATGCCTGAAATAAAGCATGGGAAAGTGTATCCCGTAGAAGCGGAATCTCCCGATCCTATGAAACGTAAGATTATAGATGAAGTGCTTCCTCTGGGCGTGAAGGCCGTGGATGGATTGATTACAGTAGGGAAAGGACAAAGAATTGGTATTTTTGCAGGCTCCGGTGTGGGAAAGAGCACCTTAATGGGAATGTTTGCCAGAAATACCAGAGCAGATATCAATGTCATTGCGCTGATTGGTGAGCGAGGCAGAGAAGTACGGGAATTTATTGAACGAGATTTGGGTGAAGAAGGAATGAAACGGTCCGTGGTTGTCGTGGCGACTTCCGATAAACCGGCGTTGATCCGAAATAAAGCAGCGAAAACAGCGACAGCAATTGCAGAATATTTCAGAGATCAGGGGAAAGACGTTCTTTTGATGATGGATTCCCTGACACGTTTTTCTATGGCTCAGAGGGAAATCGGTCTTGCTTCTGGGGAACCTCCTGTGACGAGAGGATATCCCCCCAGTGTATACTCGGAGATGCCAAAGCTTTTAGAGCGGGCCGGAAATGCAGAAAAAGGTTCTATTACAGGATTGTACACCGTCTTAGTAGACGGAGATGACATGAATGAGCCAATTACCGATACTGCGCGAAGTATTTTGGACGGACATATTATGCTTTCCAGAAAATTAGGACATAGAAACCACTATCCGGCTATTGATGTTTTGCAAAGCATATCCAGGGTTATGAGTTCCATAGCTGCCAAAGACCACAAGGGAGCGGCGGGAAAATTGCGAAACGTACTTGCGACTTACCAGGAAGCGGAAGATTTGATTAATATTGGAGCATACAAACGAGGCTCCAATCCCGGAATTGATTATGCAATTTCCAAAATAGATGCCGTAAATACATTTTTGAGGCAGGATACTATGGAGAAGTTTGAATTTGAAGAGGAAGAACAGATGTTAGAAAAACTCTTTGCAGAATAAGGGGAATGGAATGGCCAGGTTTCAGTATCAATTACAAAGTGTATTAAATATTAAAGAAAAGCTGGAAAGCCAGGAGAAAATTGCTTTTGGGCTGGCATCAGCGAAACTTGCCGAAGAGCAGGAAATACTCCAGGATTTGATTCTCCAGAAAGCTGGATATGACAGACAGGCAAGAAAACTTTTAGAAGGGACCTTAGATCTCGTTGAGGTGAATACCTGCAGGAAAGCCGTAGAGACGATGAAGACAAGGATCCGCGGGCAGATGATGAATGTACATAAAGCAGAAAAGCAATTAGAAGTTGTCCGCAAGAGATTAAATGAAGTCATGATCGAAAGAAAAACCTACGAGAAGCTCCGGGAAAAGAAATTCGAGGAGTTTAAATTGGAACTGGCGTATGAAGAGAAAAAAGAGGTAGATGAGTTAGTAAGTTATACCTATCATCATAATGAAGAATAACAGGCGGTGAAAAATATGGCAGATAAGAATACAATACCGGAAGAAGCAGAGGATACAAAAGCAGCGAAGAAAGCTGCAAAAGAGGCAAAAAAAGCAGAAAAAGCGGCAAAGAAAGCAGAAAAAAGAAGAAAGCAGTTAGAAAAAGCCGGCGCATCCCCGGAAGAAATCCAAAGGGCATTAGATGCAGAGGCGGATTATGAAGAAGAGGGGGGCGGAAGCAAGCTGGCCGTATTCCTTGTGACCCTTGTGATCATTGCAATTTGGCTTGCAATCCTTGCTTTGCTGGTGAAAATGGACGTGGGAGGCTTTGGCTCCACCGTATTAAAACCTCTTTTGGAAGATGTACCGTATGTGAATCGGATCCTGCCGGAAACAGACGATGCAGTGCTGATGACAGGAGAAAATACAGAACAGCCTTACGCTACTTTGGAGGAGGCGGTTGCAAGGATCAAAGCTCTTGAAACGGAACTTCAGAATGAAAGGAATGCCAAAACAGAAAGCCAGAGCCAAAATGAAACATTAAAAGAACAATCTGCCCAGTTAGAAGAGTACAAAGCAAGAGAGGCAGCCTTTGAAGAACTGAAACAAAAATTTGATGAAGAGGTTGTGTTTTCTGAGCAGGCACCCGATATAAATGCATATAAGGAATTTTATGAAAGTATCGATCCTGCCAATGCAGAGGCAATTTATAAACGGGTATTGGAGCAGCAGCAAAAGGATGAAGAACTGGACAAATATGTCAGTATGTATTCTTCCATGAAACCTAAGCAGGCAGCGGCAATTTTCGATACCATGACAGGTGATCTGAAATTAGTGGCTAAAATATTAAAAGCCATGGATACGGATTCCAGTTCGAGTATTCTGGGGGCAATGAACGCGGAGACAGCGGCTAAGCTGACCAAGATCATGAATCCCTCTGAATCTAATAAATAAAACACCCAAAGGGTAAATCTTACAGAAAGGAGGCGAAAAGGAATGGGAACAGAAATTTCCGGAATTGTAAAAGGAATTTTACAGATCAAGGCCAACTTAAAGGCTGAGGCTTCCGGTAAAGAATCGGAACAAGATTTTTCCGCAAGTTTTATGGAACTGATGAACCAGAACAGCCTGCCGAATATGAATGTGGCCACAGATTCCAAGCAGATGCAGTTTGATGTGGATGTGACGAAAAAAGCAAGCACGCCATATGATACATATGCCGGTACGGCGAAAAACGTATCCGTACAAAAGGCAGCAACGCCGGAAGAGGTCCAGGCAGAGGCAGCAGATTCTTTACAAGCTTATGAAGAAGAAATACGAAGCATTTTAAAAGATGAGCTTGGAGTGACAGATGAAGAGATTTCCGCAGCAATGGAAGCGCTGGGAATGAACATTTTAGATGTCAGAAGTTTACAGGATCTGGCGGCTTTGGTACAGGAGCTGACGGGAGAAGACATTGGAACGTTGTTTGCAAGTGACGTATTTCAGAATGTTATGAAGCAGGTAATGTCAGCAACAGAAACTTTGTGCAGCGAACTTGGCGTAACCAAAGAGGAATGGAATGTACTGTGTGAAGCATGGGAACAGGCCGAGCAGTTTGAAGTTCCTGATGTAGAACCTGAGGTAGAAATGAAAGAAGAACAGGTAAGTCCGGTGATTTCCGATGAAAAGGGATTGGCGGAAGAAAATCCGGCAAATATAGCGCTTGTAAGGGAACAGACAGAAACGGCTGATCCGAAAGAAGATGTCGAAATGAACAAAGCATCCGAAAGGACTTTGGAAGAGACAAAATCTGCAGAAGAAATGAGCGTTGGCACCAAGGACGAGACAGAATCATCTTCCTCAGAGGAGCAAAGCCTTATGGACCGTTCTAAAGACAGTGAAAAGAGTGTCACACATACGGACCACGTTTTTGCAGAACAGCAGTCTATAAGGACAGAAGAATTCATACTTCCTGAAGAAACAGTGCAGCCTTATACCAGCCAGGTGGATGCATTAGATCTGATTGACCAGATTGCCAAAAATGTTCGGGTAACAATTTCGGCAGCAGAGACTTCCATGGAAATGCAACTGAATCCGGAGAATCTTGGCAAACTCTATCTGAATATTTCAGAACGGGAAGGAAGTATCCGGGCGCAGATTACAGCCCAGAATGCGGCAGTCAAAGAGGCTTTGGAAGTACAGCTTGTGGAACTGCGTCAAAGCTTAAATCAGCAGGGAATCAAGGTAGATGCGATTGAAGTGACAGTTGGAACCCATGAGTTTGAACAGAATTTAGAGCAAAATGCCAAAGAAGAAGAGCAGATGCAGCAGCAAATGCAGGAATCCAGGAAGGGAACCAGAAGGAATCTGAATTTAAATGAACTGGACGGTCTTTCCGGTCTGATGTCAGAGGAAGAACAGCTGGCGGCACAGATTATGAAGGACAATGGAAATCAGGTGGACTTGACAGCGTAGAGACACATACAAAAAGAAAGGGGCAACAAAATGGCAGTATTGACAGTGCCGATAGAAAACGGCAAAGTAGCAGGCACCAGCAGCGAAACATCCGTAAACAGCCAAGAGAAGAAAAAGAATGCAGGTCTTGACAAAGAGGCTTTTTTACAGCTTTTAGTAGCACAGATGCAGTATCAGGACCCGTTAGAGCCTATGGATAACACGGAATATGTTTCACAGCTTGCGACATTTTCACAGTTAGAGGCAACACAGAACCTTGCGGATACCATTAGCCAGGGTATGGCCAATGACCTGGTTGGCAAATATGTTATTTTAAACACAGATCTGGGTACCGTGAGCGGTAAAGTAGACTATGTCATGTATGAAAACGGAAAGATTTTAATGGCTGTAAATGACGGACTTTATGATATTGATACATTGGATACCGTAGCAGACAGCAACTATTACGAAGCTTTCGAAATGGCAAATCTGTTTTCAGCAATGGTTGCTAAGCTTCCTCCTGCAGCGAATGCAACAGTAGGTGATGCGGATGCGGTTGCAAAAGTCAGGGAAATCTATGATGCAATGAATTCCTATCAGCAGGGATTTGTCAGCAAAGAAGATCTTGAGAAATTAGTTGCATTAGAGCAGAGAATCAAAGAACTTACAGGAACTTCCGGAGGAGATTCCAGTTCAGATAATGATTCAGAGGTAGTAGACGGATAATTGAAAATGAGAGAGGTGGAGACATGGATAAGCTCACCAATCGGTTTACGTCCATTGAACAGGTTACGGGGGAATATTTAAAAACAACCGGCAGCGCGGTAGCAGCGAAAAAACCGCAAATTTCTTTTGAAGAGATTTTACGGGGAAAGCAGTCTGAGCAGATACCGGAGCTGAAATTTTCCAAACACGCTTCTATGCGGTTAGAGGAAAGACAC
>CAYQRG010000057.1:0-9418 GCA_964419645.1 uncultured Eubacterium sp. | reverse complement strand
TTTTCTGTCAAAGTACGGTGAATGCGATGTTACTGTAGACGGCATGGAAGCAGTGGATGCATTTATGATGGCTTTGGAAGATGGGGAACCTTATGATCTGGTATGTCTGGATATCATGATGCCGGTTATGGACGGCTATCAGTCTCTGGTGGGAATCCGTAATCTGGAAAGAGAAAGGAATATTCCAGAAGATAAAGCAGTAAAAGTAATTATGACAACTGCTTTGAATGAAGAGAAAAATGTAAAAATGGCATTTGAGCTGGGATGTACGATTTATTCCGGCAAGCCGATTGACCAGGAAAGATTTGAGATGGCTTTAAAGAAGCTGAATCTGATCCCGTAACATATCCCGGTTATATATCCGGGTTATGGCGTTTTACAAACGCATTATATAGATAAGAATACGCAGGAAAGGAGAAATATATGGCTGAAGAATTCAATACAGAAGGTATGTTAGACGTATATCTTTTTGAAAACCAGCAGCTTCTGGAACAACTTCAGGAGATAGTTTTAGACCAGAAGGATGAGGATTGTTTTGATGAAGACAGCGTAAATGAGATATTCCGAACGATGCATACCATTAAAGGTTCTTCCGGTATTATGATGTTCGACAATATTACTGCTGTATCTCATAAATTGGAAGATGTCTTTTATTTTATAAGAGAAGCTCATCCGACGAATGTTCCACACATGGAATTGGTAGAACATGTATTGGCGGTGGAGGATTTTATTTCAGGCGAACTGGAAAAGATCCAAAACGGCGACCAGGCAGACGGGGATTCTACGGAAATTGTAGCAGATCTTGATGAATTTCTTTCGACGATCAAAGGCGAAAAGAAAGGCAAAGGCAAGAACACAGAAGTTTCCGGAAACGTACATAAAGAGCCGACACAGTTTTATATAGCGCCTGTTGCAACCGATGACAGCCGCTTCTACAAAATTTTTATTACGTTCTCTCCGGATACGGAGATGGCAAATGTACATGCATATAAAACCGTGTATGCGTTGAAAGAGGTTGCGGAGGATCTTCTGTACTCTCCAGAGGATATTATTTCAGATGAGAGTTGCGCAGAGCCGATTTTAAAGGATGGTTTCAAAATCCTCTTACAGACGAAAAGCAGTAAAGATGAGGTACGGGATATTATTGGTTCCGGATATGAAATCGATAAAGTTGATATTTTTGAATGCAAGGCAGAGGAATTTTTCCAGGGCTTTGATTTTGGTGAAGATACGCAGCAGATTGACTTAGAGTCCAGTGTAGAAGATATTGAGGCCAAAACTGCAGGCAAAGACGAAAAGGAAGAGTCCAAAAAAGAAGATAAATCCAAAATTGCACCAGGAGATTTCGTTATCCAGTCGAAAGAACCCGGCAAACAGAAAAAGCTTGCAAGGGATAAGCCCAAAGCAGAGAAATCTTCTTTTATCAGTGTCAATGTAAGCAAGATGGATCAGCTTATGGATTTGATCGGCGAACTGGTTATTTCCGAATCTGTTGTGCTGCAGAATCCGGATTTGAAGGTACCTGGATTAAATCTGGATAATTTCACAAAAGCAGCCGTTCAGATGTCTAAGATTTCGACGGATTTACAGAATGTTATCATGTCAATGCGAATGGTGCCTCTGACAAATACATTCCAGAAGATGAACCGTATCGTTTTCGATGTATCCAGAAAGCTTGGAAAAGACATTGAATTTGAAATGATAGGTGAGCATACAGAGGTAGATAAGAATATTATTGAGCATATTTCAGATCCGTTGATGCATATGGTCAGAAATGCAGTAGACCATGGTATTGAGACAAATGACGAGCGTAGGGAGAGCGGCAAGACGGAAAAGGGAAAAGTTACGCTCTCTGCTAAGACGGAAGCCGGAAAAGTTTGGATCAGCGTGGAAGACAACGGACGAGGATTGGATCGCAATAAGATACTGCAAAAGGCAAAGAAACAGGGACTGTTGGAAGACGGGAAACCGGAATCTGCCTATACAGATAAAGAGGTATTTCAATTTATTACCATGGCCGGTTTTTCTACCAATGAGCAGGTAACCGAATATTCCGGTCGTGGCGTCGGCATGGACGTTGTAGTTCAGAATATTCAGGAGATCAACGGTATGCTGGATATTGACAGTACGCCGGGATTTGGCAGTACGATGAGCCTTAAGATTCCGCTGACACTTGCAATTATTAATGGTATCGTAGTGGAAACAGGAGGAGCGTCTTTTGTAGTAGAGATCGGCGTGATCAAAGAGTTTGTCCGTGTGAAGGAAGAAATGATGTTGTCTGAACCAAACGGGGACGAATATATTATGATACGCGGTGAATGTTTCCCGGTATTAAGGCTTGGTGAGTGGTATGGTATGGATGAAGACAGCTACCGGAAATCTGTAGAAGACGGAATGATGCTGATCATGGAAATTGAAGATCGCAAGATATGTCTTTTAGTAGACCGGCTGATCGGAGAACAGGAAATCGTTGTCAAACCGATTCCTTCCTACATCAAGAAAGTCAAAGGACTTTCCGGCTGTACACAGCTTGGCGATGGCAGCATTGCTTTGATATTAGACCCTGCCGGATTAATGTAAAATGATAGAAAGGAAGGGTGTATCCATATGGAAGAATTAAGTAAGCAGATTCAGGATGATTTACTGGAACTGTCTGATGACGAAAATGTGAACAAAACAAAGTATATGACCTTTAAGTCAGGCAATGAATATTTTGGACTGGATATCCAGTATGTCAATGAAATCATTCAGATTCCTTCAATTACGGCGATTCCCAGGACAGAAGATTATATCAAAGGCCTGATCAATCTGAGAGGAAAGATCATCCCTGTGATCGATGTACGTCTTCGGTTTCATCAGGAGCCACTGAAGTATGATGCCAGAACCTGTATCATTGTGGTGAATGTAAGTGAAATAACAGTGGGACTGATCGTAGAGCAGATTGCCGAAGTAATTGAGATTAAAGAAGAGAATATCTTACCGCCGCCGAAAATGGGGCGTGTGGATAAAACGGACCACAGGTTCGTATATGGTATTGCAAGAGTAGGCAACTCTGTAAAATTACTGTTAGATCCGGACAAATTGTTACATGATGAGGATCTTTCGGCAATTGAACAGACAAATGGCATGGTATTAGTAAAAGAATGAGAGGTATAAGAATATGAAAGACGTTAAGATGAAAACAAGACTGATCGGGGGATTTTTGATTCCCATAATTTTGACAGCAATTAATGTAATTTGGGGCATTTATGCAATGAGGATTATTGTTAATATAGATGGAGATAAAGAGCATCAGTATGCAAATATATCCACTATCATTTCTATAGTAGTGCTGGTCGTATCAATTTTGATCACCATAGCCATTGCATTTAATCTGATCAAAACGATTCAAATATCTATCAAACAACTTTCAGATGCAGCCAGAGATATTGCTGCAGGACGCGTAGATATTGAACTTGTAAAACATAACAATGACGAATTTGGTGAGTTAGTAGATGATTACAAAGAAGTGATCAGCAATATCAAATATCAGGCACAGATTGCAGAAGAGGTATCCCATGGAAATCTCACAGTTACTGTAAATCCGAAATCTCCAGACGATTTACTTGGCCATTCTTTAAAGAAACTGGTGGAGGACAACTTAACTACACTTTCCAATATCAGTGATGCAGGTACACAGGTTACCATCAGTTCTTCACAGGTAGCAAGTGCAAGCCAGGCACTGGCACAGGGCTCTACAGAGCAGGCAAGCGCAATCGAAGAGATTACAGCATCTATCGATGAAATCGCAGATAAGACAAAACAGAACGCAGAGCAGGCAAATGAAGCAGCAGGCCTTGTACTTCATGCAATTGAAGACGTGAAGAAAGGAAATCAGCAGATGGCAGACATGGTACACGCAATGCAGGATATCAATCAGTCATCCGAGAGCATTTCCAAAATTATTAAGACAATCGACGACATTGCATTCCAGACAAATATTCTTGCATTGAATGCAGCAGTTGAGGCTGCAAGGGCAGGAGAAGCAGGAAAAGGTTTTGCCGTTGTAGCAGAAGAAGTAAGAAGCCTTGCAGCTAAGAGTGCATCTGCAGCAAAAGAGACAGCAGAGATGATCGAAGATTCTATTACAAAAGTCAGCTTAGGTTCTCAGATTGCAGATGATACGGCACGTGCATTAGAAGCCATCACAAAGGTAGTACAGGAAAGTGAAGTGATCATCAACGGCATTGCAGAGTCCTCCAATTACCAGGCGACTGCAGTAGCTCAGATCGAGCAGGCAATTACACAGGTATCCCAGGTAGTACAGACCAACTCCGCAACCAGCGAAGAGTGTGCTGCAGCCAGCGAAGAATTATCAAATCAGGCATCTAAGATGCGGGATATGCTTTCTATTTACAACTTAAGAGGCGGACATTCTGACAATACATTTAAGTCTTCTTCATCCGTTTCTGATGACAATGTAAATGAGCAGATGATTTCTTTGGAAGATGATTTCGGAAAATATTAATGTATCGGAAAAAGAGTTAAGATAAAAAATAATGTGTAACAATCAGATTGGGGCACAGGGGAATAATCATTACCCCTGTGCCTGTCTGGTTTGAACGGTAAATGTATAATATGAAAAATGAGAGGTGGTTTTTATGACATTGTTGGAGGAATTAAAAGATTTAGGAGTAGATATTGAAGGTGGATTGAAGCGGCTGGGAGGAAATGAGCAGCTTTATACGAGGCTGATGGGCTCTTTTTTAAAGACTATAGAGGCAAATACCGTCAAACCGGATTTTGATGCTGCAGATTGTAAAGAAGCAATCGAAAAAGCACATACCATTAAGGGGACTGCAGGTAACTTATCAATTACACCTTTGTATGAAGCCTATACAGAGATTTTAGGCCTGCTTCGCGGTGAAAAGCCAGAGGATGCAAGGAGGCTTCTTGTGGAAATACTGCCCCAGCAGGAGAAAATTATTAGCTGTATAAAGAAACATATGGGATAAGTGTTTTGCCAAATGACCGATGTATGGAGAAAAATATGAATAAAGAAGTAATGAGGTTTTTCAGGCGCAGTATTATCACTGTAATTGCGATCTGTGTTGCCGTATTCTTTTCTCTGACAATATTTATGTCTTATGAAACGGAAAAATCAATTTCGGAAATCAGTAATATTTATATGTCTGAGATGAGTGAGCAGGTTCAGCAGAAATTCAAGACCATCATTCGTCTGTATTTAGAGCAGTTAGAGGGAATGATCAAACGCAGTCCCTTGAATTCTGTGAAAAATAATCCTGAGATGCTGAAAGAACTGCGATCCAACGGTAAAATCAGAAATTTTACTTTTTTGGGACTCTATGGAACAGAGGGTGAATTGGAAATTATCTATGGACCTCAGGTGGAAATTTCTGAAGCAGAGGAAGCAATTCAGAGTTCTTTGAGAGGAAATGGAGAATTGGTGACCTATGGACAGTTGAAAAATGGGGAAAAAGTTCTGTTGCTGGGAAAGCGGATTGCTTATGGAATGTCAAACGGAAAGATGAGCCAGGCGATCATTGCAGGAATACCCATGGAAAATTTGGATCAGGAACTTTTTCTAGAAGAAAATAATGCAGTAGCCTATTCCCATATTATTGATCAAAATGGAAATTTTGTAATTAGAAATTCAGACGAATACCGTGAAAATTATTTTGAGCGCATAAAGGAAGGATATGGTGGAGCTAACGGAAAGACACCGGAGGATTATGTAAATGAGTTGCAGGCAGCTATGAGTGAAGCTGAGACATATTCCACACTTGTTTCTATAAATGAGAGTGAGAGACAAGTCTATTGTTCTCCCCTTTTTGCTACATCTTCCTGGTATTTGATCACAGTTATGCCTACTGAAGTATTTGGGAAATCGATTACGGATTTAGATACACTGCGCATTATCATTATGATCAGTTCAGGGGCAGTGATCTTATTTACCATGTCTATTATTTTCCTTTTGTATTACAGGCTGTCACAGAAACAGCTTCGGGAGCTTGCGGAAGCAAAAGATGCGGCAGATCATGCCAATATGGCAAAGAGTGAGTTCCTTTCCAGCATGAGCCATGACATTCGTACACCGATGAATGCAATAATCGGAATGACAGAAATTGCTCAGAGAAATATACAAGATTCCGCAAGTGTGGAAGAGTGCCTGCGGAAGGTCAGGTTGTCCAGCAAACAGTTGCTGGGACTGATCAATGATGTGCTTGATATGTCTAAAATCGAAAGCGGTAAAATGCCATTGAGTATTGCACCCATGTCACTGCGGGATGTAATGGATGATATTGTAAATATTATGCAGCCCCAGGTGAAAGCCAAAAAGCAGTATTTTGATGTTTTTATTAAAAAAATGATTTCTGAAAATGTTTGTTGTGACGATGTGAGGTTAAATCAGGTACTTTTGAATCTTTTATCCAATGCTGTAAAATATACACAGGAAGAAGGCAAGATTGACGTCTATATGTATCAGGAAGAGTCACCAAAGGGCGAAGAGTTTGTGCGCACACATTTTCGCGTCATAGACAACGGAATTGGAATGTCTTCGGAATTTCAGGAGAGGATTTGGGATAATTTTGCCAGAGAAGATACTGAGAAAGTACGTCATATTATAGGAACCGGACTTGGCATGTCAATTACAAAAAATATTATAAATCTCATGGGCGGAAACATTGAGCTTAAGAGCGAGCTGGGAAAAGGGAGCGATTTCCATATGATGCTTGATCTTAAGAAGGCAGATGAAAGAGAAGAGGAGATGAAGCTGCCGGCGTGGAATGTACTTGTGGTAGATGACAACGAGGAGCTTTGCCTCAGCGCTGTTTCTAATCTGGAAGAGCTGGGTGTCCATGTGGAATTTACATTAGATGGTAAAAAAGCAATTCAGATGATAGAAAAACGCCATGAGAAGAAGGATGATTATCATTTTGTACTGATTGATTGGAAAATGCCTGGCATGGATGGAATTGAAACAATTCGCGAGATTCGGAATCGGGTAGGTTCAAATATTCCGGTATTTTTGATCTCTGCATATGATTACAGTGATCTGGAAGAGGAGCTTGGCAAGGAATTGATCGATGGGTTTATTTCAAAACCGCTTTTCAAATCTACGTTATACCATAGGTTGATTCAGTATGCAGACGGTTCAACCATGGAAAGTGACGAAAACGAAGAGCAGGATGCGGATTTTTCCGGAAAACGAGTGCTTTTGGCAGAGGATATGGATATTAATTGGGAAGTTGCAAGCGCGATATTGTCTATGACAGGCATGGAGCTGGAATGGGCAGTCAACGGAAAGGATTGCCTGGAGAAGTTTCAAAATTCCGAGGTCGGATATTATGACGCAATTTTGATGGATATCCGTATGCCGGTGATGAATGGCTATGAGGCAACAAAAGCAATTCGCGAACTGGATCGTGCAGACAAGGATTTGCCTATTATAGCTATGACAGCAGATGCTTTTTCCGGAGATGTACAGAAATGTTTGGACTGCGGCATGAACGCTCATACACAAAAACCTATTGATTTAAAGGAATGTACCCGTTTGCTGCAGAAATATTTGGGATAGATCCTGCATATACTCAAAAAAACGGAAGAACAGTTTTATGAGTAATGCGAAAATTGAAAACCTTTTGAATCTTGCACTGGATGCAAATATGAATGAGCGTGAAAAGTCTATTAATTTGGGTGTGGGATATTTTCCGGAAACACAAACTTGGGAAGTCATCATCCGTTATGTGCGAAATGGACTGGAACAGGTGCAGGATCTGCTCAGAATGTATGGATATGAGAAACTGATCTCTGATATTACAGTGCTGAGTAATTCTTATGCAGTACTGATCTTGCCGGAGCAGTTAGTCAGTGTGGCGGCTGAATTAGACGGAATTATTTATATGGAAAAACCAAAGAGACTCTTTTTTGCTGTGAATTCAGCAAAAAGAGTCTCTTGTATTACTGCGCTGCAGACGGGAGAAAGCCCTTCTGATTTTGCCGGAGGAATGATCGAAGGGCAGAGAAACCTTACCGGGCAGAATTGCCTGGTGGCAGTGGTCGACAGTGGGATTGATTATGAGCATCCGGATTTCAGAAAGGCAGACGGAACCACAAGGATTGCATTTTTATGGGATCAGACGCTGGATGCGGCTCTTTTGAATGAAACAAAAACAGAAGAAAATGCAGGAATTACTTATAAGCCGCCGAAAGGATATTCCAATGGCGTATTGTTTACCCAGGCAGAAATTAATCGGGCATTGGAGGCGGCAAATTCCGCGGTCAGGCAGAAGTTGGTGCCAAGCCGGGATACTTCCGGGCATGGAACACATGTGGCGAGCATTGCGGCGGGCTGCGGCAGGGCATCCATGGGAAGATACCGGGGAGTTGCTTATGGAGCGGAACTTTTGATTGTAAAATTGGGAACACCGGGAGAAACCTCTTTTCCGAAAACGACAGAATTGATGAAGGCAGTGGATTTTTGTGTCAGAACGGCGGAAGAAATGGGAAAGCCCCTTGCTGTGAATTTGAGTTTCGGAAATAACTACGGATCCCATAGCGGTACCAGTCTGATTGAGACTTTTTTAAATGATATGGCAGACCAACATCAATGCAGTATTGTAACAGGAACAGGAAACGAAGGGGCTGGAGCAGCCCATTATCAGAATCGCATTGCTGCTGGAGAAGTACAGGACGCTGAACTTACAGTCAGCAGTTATGAGAGGAAATTGAATCTGCAGATTTGGAAACGGTATCAGGATGATTTGCGGATAGAGATTTTATTGCCAGATGGAAAGACCAGTGGGCCACTGATCCGGCGTGGAACGTTCCGGGTGGAATTTGAAACGGTGGAATTGTTGATTTTTTACGGAGAGCCGGTGCCTTACAGCATTTATCAGGAAATTTATATAGATGTGATTCCAAGGGGAGAATATATTCCCTCCGGATTGTGGCGGATTCGGCTTACTGCAGGAGAGATCGTAGACGGAACCTATGATATGTGGCTGCCTTCCGGCGGTGTTTTAAATGAAAATACCGGATTCCCTTATCCTTCGGAACTGCGGACGCTGACCATTCCTTCTACCTCTGCGAAAGTCATCAGTGTGGCTGCATATGATTCGAATACGGACAGCACGGCAGCCTTTTCCGGAAGAGGGTATACAGCTTGGACCAATCAGGTTAAGCCGGATCTTGCTGCACCTGGGGTTAATATTATGGCGGCTTCGCCCGGCGGCGGATATACTGCCAGAAGCGGAACTTCCATGGCAGCGCCTTTTGTAACAGGCAGTGCGGCGCTTATGATGCAGTGGGGGATTGTACAGGGAAGAGATCCCTTTTTGTACGGGGAGAAGTTGAAGGCGTATCTGATCAGCGGAGCGCGGCGGATTTCGGCATTGAGAGAATACCCAAATCCGCA
>CAYQRG010000056.1:0-9579 GCA_964419645.1 uncultured Eubacterium sp. | reverse complement strand
TCGACGAGGCGAGAACGCCCCTTATCATTTCCGGACAGAGCGGTAAATCCACCCGTCTTTATGAGGCTTGCGATATCCTTGCACAGCAGCTGGTACGGGGAGAAGAGAGCCAGGAATTTTCCAAAATGGATGCCATTATGGGCGTTGAGATTGAAGAAACAGGAGACTTTATCGTCAATGAAAAGGATAAAGTCATCAATCTGACATTGGAAGGCGTTAAGAAGGTAGAGCAGTTCTTCCGGATCGAGAATCTTGCAGATGCTGAGAACTTAGAGATCCAGCATAACATTATTCTGGCTTTGCGGGCTCATTATCTGATGTTTCGGGATCAAGACTATGTAGTAAAAGACGACCAGGTTCTGATCGTAGATGAATTTACCGGACGTATCATGCCGGGACGCCGTTATTCTGACGGCCTGCATCAGGCAATTGAAGCCAAAGAGCATGTAAAAGTAAAACGGGAAAGCAAGACATTAGCGACAATCACTTTCCAGAACTTTTTCAATAAATTTGAGAAGAAATGTGGTATGACTGGTACGGCTTTAACAGAAGAAAAAGAATTCCGGGATATCTACAGCATGGATGTTATCGAAATCCCGACGAATGTGCCGGTACAGAGAAAAGATTTACAGGATGTAGTATATAAGACCAAGAAAGAGAAATTCCATGCAGTATGCGATGCGGTAGAAGAGGCACATGCAAAAGGACAGCCTGTACTGGTAGGTACGATTACCATAGAAATATCGGAAGAGATCAGTAAAATGTTAAAACGCCGGGGAATCCCCCACAACGTTTTGAATGCAAAATTCCATGAATTAGAGGCTGAGATTGTAGCTCAGGCCGGTCAACACGGAGCAGTTACCATTGCTACGAATATGGCAGGCCGTGGTACGGATATCAAGCTGGACGAAGAGGCCAAGGCAGCCGGAGGCTTAAAGATCATCGGTACAGAGCGTCATGAATCCAGACGAATTGACAATCAGCTGCGAGGCCGTTCCGGACGTCAGGGAGATCCGGGTGAATCACAGTTCTATATTGCGTTGGAAGATGATCTGATGCGCTTGTTCGGTTCCGAGAAATTAATGGGAATGTTCAATGCATTAGGCGTTCCCGACGGTGAGGAGATTCAGCACAAAATGCTTTCCAGCGCAATCGAAAAGGCTCAGAGCAAGATTGAGTTTAACAACTATGGAATCCGTAAGAATCTCCTGGAATATGACCAGGTTATGAATGAACAAAGAGAGATCATTTATGCAGAACGTCTTCGTGTTTTAAATGGAGAAAGCATGAGAGATGTCATCTTTAAGATGATCACAGACCGTGTGGAGGCGATTTCGGATAGCTGTATTTCCAATGAGCTCCCTGTAGAAGAATGGGATATTAAGGGATTGAATGATATGCTTCTTCCGATTATTCCTTTACAGCCGATTACGCCCGACACAGTAAGCGGTATGAGAAACTGCAAAGAATTAAAGCATCTGCTGAAAGAGCAGGCAGTTAAATTATATGAAGCCAAAGAAACAGAGTTCCCGGAGCCGGAACAGTTCCGTGAACTGGAGCGTGTGGTACTTTTAAAAGTAATAGACAGGAAATGGATGGATCATATTGACGATATGGACCAGCTCCGTCAGGGAATCGGCCTGCAAGCATATGGACAGAGAGATCCTCTGGTAGAATACAAGATGAGCGGATTTGATATGTTTGACGGTATGATTGCAGCTATTCAGGAAGATACCATTCGTCTGCTCTATCATGTCAGAATTGAAGAGAAAGTAGAAAGAGAACAGGTTGCAAAAGTAACCGGAACCAATAAAGACGATTCCGCGGCCAATGCCCCGAAAAAACGCAGCTCGGCAAAAGTATATCCAAACGATCCATGTCCCTGCGGAAGCGGCAAGAAATACAAACAGTGCTGTGGAAAGAAGAAATAGATTTATTTTTCAGGAGAGGAGAGAGGGTATGATCACAAGAGAAAACATTGGAACAGACGGCCGGGGAAATGATGTGGAGCTGTTTACACTGGCCAACGCAAAGGGCACCCAGGCCAAGATCAGTACATTGGGGGCTACGCTGGTATCCTTTTTGTTCCGAGATAAAACAGGAACAATGCGGGACGTTGTTTTAGGCTATGATGATCCGGTATCTTATCTGGATAATAAAGGCTTGTATTTTGGGGCGACTGTAGGCAGATGTGCCAATCGTATTGCAAATGCTAAGGTTACGATTTCCGGAATAGAATATGTATTGGAAGCCAATAGCGACACTAATAACCTGCACAGCGGCAGCAACGGCATCAGCCATAAAATATGGGAACTGGAGTCTGTGGATGAAGGACAGAATGCACTGACCCTTAAGATTTTAAGCAAAGATCTGGAACAGGGATTTCCGGGAAATATGACAATTAAGGTTACTTTTACCTTGGATGCAGAGGATGCTCTTCAGATTGCATATGAAGCGGTTTCAGATAAAGATACTATAGCTAATATGACGAACCACAGCTATTTTAACCTTGCCGGAGATGATGCGGGATATGTTGGAAGTCAGAAACTGAAACTGTATGCGGATTCTTTTACACCTCTTGCACCGGTGGGCTCTGTACCTACAGGAGAGATCCGCCTTGTAGAAAACACGCCATTGGATTTCAGGGAATTTAAGGAAATCGGACAAGGGATAGAAGATGATTATGACCAGATCCGTTATGCAAAAGGATACGATCATAACTTTGTATTAGACAACAAGGGAGAACTGAAACTTATGGCAGAAGCTGTTTGTGAGGAAACAGGCATTCATCTGTATGCTTATACGGATTGTCCGGGAGTTCAGCTTTATACCGGAAACTATATCCATGAGCACAAAGGCAAAAACGGCGCTGTTTATGGAGAGCGGCATGGCTTTTGCCTGGAATCCCAGTATGTTCCCAATGCAGTCAATGAGCCGGCCTTTTTAGCGCCGTTTTTAAAAGCAAATGAAGTATATTCTTCTGTAACAATCTATAAACTTGCGTTAGATTGATTCTTAGATTCGTTTAAGATTTGATCTCGGATATCGGAAATCTGCAGTAAAACCGGCAGCAGCGCCAGCGCAATTGCGATGCCCACAAGGCCCTGTACAATATTAAAGGGGATGCCGGTGGCGGAAGAGACTGCCCCTGCATAGAGGGCGGCTTTTGTAAATCCGCCGGAGGCAAATGCAGCCAGTGCAGTTTCGTAAAGAAAATATCCGATGACCATGATTGTTTCGCCAGCCAGTCCGCCTATGATGACACATATGCTGTTGCCGTGGGCGGATGTTTTTGTTTTCAGCTTGCGGAATAAAAAGCCCATAATGCCGGCTGTAAATGCTTTGATCAGAAACGTTGCAGGTGCCCAGGAGGCATAGCCGGAGAAAATATCGGAGAACATAGAACCGATTCCGGCAGCAAGACCGCCCATAAAGGGACCAAAGACAATTCCGCAGAGCAGGACTAAGCTGTCCCCTAAATGTATGTAGCCAAAAGTTGGCGTGGGTATTTTAATAATCATTGTCGCAATACAGGTGAAAGCTGCCATAAGCGCTGCGAGAATTAGTTGTTTTGTGTTTTTTTCCATGATGTAAATCCCTCATTTCTGTTTTTTTCTTATCATACATATGAAGTGGCGTTGTATAAAGTGCCAGTTTTTGTAAATATGAGCAAGCCAGTTTGAGGCGTTTTTTAGCAACGCCTCAGGCAGGCCCACACATTTACGATAAGGATTGTGAGGATATAATTGTAAATATATGCCATGAGGTATAAGCTAGAAATTAATTGACATTTTAACTCAAAAGTGGTATTTTATTTAACAGATAGTATGAACAGTAAGGAGTTAAAATAAAGAAAAAGAATGGATAAACAGCAGATATTAATTGTTGACGATGAAGAAATAAACAGACTTATATTGGATGGAATGTTTGAAGATGATGATTATGTAAGAATAGAGGCTTCAAACGGGCAGGAAGCAATTGATCAGATAGAGAACAATCAAAATATTGTGCTGATTTTACTGGATATTATCATGCCGGTTCTAGATGGGTTTAATGTTCTGGAATATATGAAAGAACGTGATCTGATAGATGAGATTCCTGTTATACTGATCACCAGTGAGACGATCGGTGATAGTGAAGACCGGGCATATTCTTATGGCGTGGCAGATGTAATACATAAACCGTTTTATCCATATATTGTTAAGAAGAGATGTAAGAACATCATTGAACTGTATCAGAATAAATACAGCATGAAGCTGCGTTTACAAGAGCAGGAAAAAGCAATTTTAGCACAGCAAAAAGAAATCAATGACAACAATGAATTTGTAATAGAGGCTCTCAGCTCTGTAATCGAATCCAGAAATGCAGAGACAGGAGATCATACAAAACGCATTAAATATTTCACGAAGATCATGTTGAAATATATGATGGAGAATTTCCCCAAATATGGGTTGACGGAGCAGAAGGTTAATCTGATCACCAGAGCGTCTGTTTTGCACGATATAGGCAAGATTGGTATTCCGGATGCTATTTTGTTAAAGCCGGGACGATTAACGGATGAAGAGTTTGAGATTATGAAGTCTCATACGACGATCGGGTGCGAAATGCTTCAGAAATTCTACAGGAATCAGACAAGTGAGTTTGATCGATATTGTTATGAAATATGCCGTCATCACCATGAACGATGGGATGGAAGAGGATATCCGGACCATTTGGCAGGGGATGATATTCCAATCAGCGCACAGATTGTTGCCATAGCAGATGTTTATGACGCTTTGATAAGTCCCAGGGTGTACAAAAGTCCATATCCAAAGAATGTAGCATATGATATGATCATGAATGGAGAGTGCGGTCAGTTCCCACCGGATGTGCTGGAATGTCTTAAGCTTGCAAAAGAGGAGCTTTTCGATGCTTTGGAAATGAGTGACATGTCCTAATTGTTTTTAATAACGAAAGCATATAGCAGGCAGCAAAGAAGTGTAGAAATTTTTTTGCTGCCCTTTTTTAGACTTTATGTGGGAGGATAGGATGAAACAAATAGAAAACAGTATCTTTCCTCTGGAAGATGCACTGGAAATGATTCTTTTTTTTGACAGCAAAGGCGTGATTACCTACGGAAATCATATAGCGCAGGCAAAGCTGGAATATGGGGATGCGCTGGATGGGGCGCAGATCAGTGACATCTTTCCGAATACATTTCATTTAACAGAAGATTGTTTTACGGCAGATATTTCTTTTGGGGATGAAGTACAGAAATTGACAGCATACCGGAAGAACCTTACCTGCTTTCCGGTAGAAGCTAAGGTTTTATGCAGCAAGGATTGTCCCGGGACATACATATGCATGGCAAACGATATATTAGAAAAAGAATTTTTGAACAAAGAGATTGAGCAGGTGCGCAGTGAGGCAGATGAGGCTCTTAAAGTAAAGTCTGAATTTGTTGCAAATGTAACCCATGAGCTGAGGACTCCGGTCAACGGTATACTGGGGAATGTAAAGGAACTGTTGTCGAAAGGCACGATTGGGGAGATAGAACCGTCACTGCGGCTGATTGAGCGCTGCTGCGGTGATATGAATAAGATTATCAACAATATATTAGATTTTTCAAAATTAGAAGCAGGGAAATTTACATTAGAACCTCGCAAGTTTCATTTCAGAAATATGCTGGATTATGTGAGGTCGAATCAGATCAACAAGATCACAGAAAAAGGGCTGGATTTTTTTATGACAGTCTCGCCCCAGATACCGGAATACATTATTGCAGATGAACTGCGTATCGTACAGATTCTGGGGAATTTGATATCCAATGCACAGAAATTTACATCTATAGGCAAGATTACCGTCGAGGCGGTACAGACGGCCAGAGTGAATGATAAGATAGAACTGTTTTTTATGGTAAAGGATACCGGGATCGGTATTGATGACAAGGACAAGGAGAAATTATTTCAAAGCTTTTCCCAGGTGGATGCGTCGATTTCCAGAAAATATGGCGGCACCGGACTTGGACTGAATATCTGTAAACAGCTTGTAGAGCTGATGGGCGGAAAAATCGGGGTGGAAAGCGAGAAGAACAGGGGAAGCACCTTTTCTTTTTCCATATGGGCAGGCGTAGACAAGGAAGATGCCCTTATGGCAGCACAGGCTGTTTCTTATACCGTTGTACCGGAAACCGGAGGAGAAGAAGAGCTTTTGGATACCAGAAAATATGGCACTCCAAAAAACTTAGATACCCTTAAGAAAAATCTTTCTAAACTCATCCTTTGTGTAGAGATGAAAAACTGGGAAAAAGCAGAAATGTTTATGGATACAGTGAAACAGCTGACAGAAGGGGCTCCAAGAGAAGTGGGAAGAGTGGTTCTTCGGCTGAAAATGGCAATACAAAAGGAAAATTACGATAAAATTATAGCTGAGTATGAAGCGTTAGATCATTTGCTGCAGTAAAAGGAGTGAAACCATGTTTTATCAGAGTACGACCGCGGGAGAAGAGAAGATCCTGATCGTTGATGATGTAGAGACGAACCGGTTGATCTTAGAAGAGATCATTAAAAATATGGGATGTTCTCCGGTTTTGTTTGAAAGCGGAGAACAGGCATTAGAGGCAGTCAGTAAAGTTTCACCCCAGCTGATTTTGACAGATATTTCCATGCCGGGCATGGATGGCTATGAACTGTGCCGGAGGCTGAAAAAGAACGAAGAGACAAAAGATATCCCGGTTGTTTTTATTTCGGCTTTTGACCATCCGGAAGATATTGTAGAAGGTCTTTCTCTGGGAGGGGAAGATTATATTACAAAGCCCTTTGTGCCGGAAGTGATTGAAGCCCGGGTGGGCGTTCATCTTAGGTTGAGCGCAGCCAAAAGGGAACTGTTAGAGGCCAACAGAAAGTTACAGGTCTCTGTCAGTGAACAGCTGCGTCAAATGGAGCAGGAAAAGCGGAATGTTTTGTATGCGCTGGCAGATATTGCGGCGAAGAATGCAGGCTACCGGGAAGATTACATAGAACGGCTGAAAAAGAACTGCAGGCTTATTGCCCAGGGGATGCAGCTTTCGCCGTTATTTGAAGATAAGATTTCAGATACATTTATTGATACAATAGAACTGGCAGTACCCCTTTGTGATATAGGAAAGATAGGTATTCCTACAGAGATTCTTCAGAAGAAAGAAGAACTGACAGAAGAGGAAGCTGCTATCATGCAGACACATACCAGGATTGGAGCAAAGTTTTTAAGTGATCTTTATGTGAACAGTGACTACAATGATTTTGTAGGTTCTGCCATTGAGATGATACGTCATCATCATGAATGCTGGAATGGCAGTGGTTATCCCGACGGTCTTACCGGAGAGGAGATTCCGCTGATCGCGCAGATTGTTTCCGTTATGGAACAATACTGCACCCTGACGGAAGAAGAGGACTGCAATCGGGAAGAAGCTCTCGAAATAATGAGAAAGGATGCTGGAGTAAAGATAAATCCTGATATTTTTGAAATATGCTGTATGATCTCACGTCAATTGTGCTGATCATGCAATATACCTTATGGGACCACTCCGAAGAAGTGCGTCATGATGGGATGCCCGGAGGGTATTATATAATGAATGACAGGAGGAATGTAGTTTTGATAACGGATGAGGAGTTTCAGAGAATTTCGGTTTATATGAAATCGAATTACGGTATTGATCTGAGCCAGAAAAAAGTGATCATCAATGGACGGCTGGAGAATTATCTCCGAAAAAGCGGCTATGGCAACTGTACAGAGTATTTAAATGCCCTGCAGTCTGACAAGACCGGAACATTAGAGAAGATGCTGGTAAACCTTCTGACGACAAATCATACTTATTTCATGAGGGAATTTGAACATTTTGACTTTTTCAGACAAGAAGTTCTTCCCTGGCTTAGGAAGAAGCAGAGCAAAACAAAAGACCTGCGTATTTGGTGCGGCGCTGCCTCTACTGGTGAGGAGCCCTATATGATCGCCATGGTTCTGGATGATTTTTTCGGTCTGGAACGGGATAAATGGGACAAGAAAATTTTGGCGACCGATGTATCCACCAAAGTGCTTCAGCAGGCAGTTGCAGGCGTATACAGTGCAGACCAGCTGAAAAATCTTCCGGAGAAATGGAAACGCCATTTTTTCAAGCCGGTTGCCGGCGGCACCCAGTTTATGGTCACAAATGAGCTAAAGAGCGAGGTTTTGTTCCGAAAGTTTAATTTGATGGACTCGTTTCCGTTCAAACGAAAAATGCATACTATATTTTTACGCAATGTTATGATATATTTTGATGAGAAGACAAAGAGGGAACTGCTCCAGAAAGTATACAATGCTTTGGAACCCGGTGGATATCTGTTTATTGGAAGGACAGAAACCCTTGACCGGAGCAGTGTACCGTTTCAGATCATCAGGCCATCGATATTCAGGAAAGGAAATGATTAACCTATGCGACCAATCAGGGTTTTAATAGTAGAAGATTCTCTCGTGTTTCGGGAATTGCTGATACAAAATTTGGGCAGGGATCCGGCAATACAGGTTGTAGCGACGGCAAAAGATCCTTTTGAAGCAAGGGATGCCATATTGCAGCACAAGCCGGATGTTATGACTCTGGATGTGGAACTTCCCAGAATGAGCGGAATTGAATTTCTTCGGAAACTAATGCCCCAGTATCCGATTCCGGTTGTAGTGATCAGTGCTTTAAGCGATAAAGTATTTGATGCTCTAAATGCAGGGGCTGTAGATTTTGTGGCAAAGCCGGCAGTAACGAACCGTGCCCAGTTGGAAGATTTCATCCGAAATGAACTTCTGGTGAAGATTAAAATAGCCTCTACAGCCAAGATCGGCAACATAAAGAAGACAGTCATGGAACAGAGCCATGAAGCACTTTCAGGAAAAGGCAGAAACAAGATCGTAGCAATCGGGGCATCTACGGGAGGAACAGAAGCAATTTTTGACGTGATCAAAAATTTTGGGACGGATATTCCCGGTGTTGTAGCAACACAGCATATGCCTCCGGGGTTTACCGCAATGTATGCAAAGCGTTTAAATGACCAGTGCCGCATCCAGGTGAAGGAAGCGCAGACAGGAGACAGAGTGATGCCGGGACGCATGCTTTTGGCGCCGGGCGGAGATGCACATATGAGGTTGGTGAAGGTAAACGGAGTTTACCAGGTGGAATGTAAGAGGGGACCTAGGGTAAACGGACATTGCCCGTCGGTGGATGTACTCTTTGAATCTGTTGCAAGGTCAGCCGGAGCTGATGCGGTGGGAATTATTCTGACCGGTATGGGCGGTGACGGTGCAAAAGGACTTTTGGCTATGAGAAAGGCTGGCGCGAAGACGATCGGACAGGACGAATCGACCTGTGTGGTTTATGGAATGCCCAAAGTTGCATATGATCTGGGAGCCGTGCAATATCAGGAGAAACTTCCTGACATTGCGGGAAGGACATACGCATTATTAAATAGAATGTAAAGGAGAAAAAGTATGAAGATTTTACTGGCGGAAGATGATTTTGCAACAAGGAAATTTATGGTAAGTTTTCTGTCAAAGTACGGTGAATGCGATGTTACTGTAGACGGCATGGAAGCAGTG
>CAYQRG010000055.1:0-9697 GCA_964419645.1 uncultured Eubacterium sp. | reverse complement strand
TCTGTGCAGGGATGCGGCTTTCTCAGGAAGGCTTTCGCATGACACTTTTTTCTATGGCGTGGGCTTAGCGGTGTTATCATGTCGAAGCAGATGGATCTTTTGTAAAATGGATTGGTAAGATGGTAATAGAATTAAAGTATTCTTTAAGCGAGGCATTGAAAAAGTGAGGTGATTTTCCTTGCACGATATATGGAATCCCTGGCATGGCTGTAAAAAGTGCAGTGAAGGTTGCCAAAACTGTTATATGTACTATCTGGATTCTCTGCGGGAGAAAGATGGTGCGCAGGTTTACCGTACAAAGACAGGATTTAAATATCCTCTTTCCAAAGATCGAAATGGTCAGTACAAAGTTAAAAGCGGGGAAATGATAAGGGTCTGCATGACATCGGATTTCTTTTTAGAGGAGGCTGATCCGTGGCGGGATGAAGCGTGGGCAATCATAAAGCAACGGCCGGATGTAAAGTTCTTTCTGCTGACAAAGCGTCCTGAGAGGGTAAAGGATCATTTGCCCTGGGACTGGGATGACGGTTGGGAAAATGTGATGTTCAATGTTACCTGCGAGAACCAGCGTCGTGCTGATGAACGCATTCCCATCCTTCTGTCTCTGCCTTTTAAGCACAAGGGCATCATGTGTGCACCGTTTATAGGTCAGGTGTCTATTGCAGAATATCTGCCTGCGGGACAGATTGAGCAGGTGCTGTGCGATGGTGAGAACTATGGAGGCGCGCGGCCATGTCATTATGAATGGGTAAAAAGCCTTCATGATGAATGCGCCAAATACAATGTGACATTTGTTTTCTGCGGAACCGGGCGCAGATTTGTAAAGGACGGCAGGACTTATCAACTGGAGGGAAGTCTTCAAAGTGAACAGGCATATAAATCCGGTTTGAGCTTTCAGGGAAAGCCTATAGAGTGGAAATTAACTGATGAATGGGGTTATCCAATCAGAGAAGACAGTCTTTATGTGCCTTATTACGGAGAACGGTGTCAGACCTGCGGTATGAAGCTGACTTGTAACAGCTGTAGTAGATGTGGGAAATGTTCTTAATAAATACCTACATTTATAAAAACGTACAAATTTCAAAGTCGAGCAGGCAGACACTGCAAATTAAAAATAATTCATAGCCTGTGTGGGGCAATAGGGATATGGGTATTTGAAATGCGCATTGCCGCAGGCGGCGGAAAATAAAGATAAAAGAAACGGGAAAGAGGAAAGTATATGGAGCTAAAGTGGACAGTGGATATATCATTTCCGGTCTTTCGGACATTGATAGGGCGATTCATACGAAAGGAAAAAATGATCTCCATCTCAAAGAGATAGAACAGATTATTATGCTGCTTAAGGGGATGGGAGCCAATTATAATTAAATAAATAAGGCAGTACAGCGTCAGGGCGCATAGAGAATCAAAAATCTATGCGCTATTTTTTGCCTGAAAAGAAAAAATAAAAAATATTGTAACCTTTTGGGATATTATGCGACTTATAAAATGAACAGGGAGAAATTCTTGCAAGAACAGCCAGGTTTTAATAAGGAGAACGGAGGTATATAGTGAAAGATACAGAAATCATTGATTTATTCTGGAAAAGGGATGAATCGGCGATACAGGAATTGAAAAGCAAATATTTTGGATATTGTTATAAAATTGCCTGGAATCTGCTGGAAAACCGTGAAGATGTGGAAGAGTGCTTAAATGACACATGGTTTGCGGCGTGGAGGCAGATGCCGCCCCACAGACCTGTTGTATTATCATCTTTTGTTGGAAAAATAACGAGAGGATTTGCAATAGATTTTTTTCGGAAAAAACATGCGGCCAAGCGGGGGATGCTACATAGGGAAGATGTCTGCGGCGAAATGGATGAGCTGAATTTTTCCTATACAGTCGATGAACAGATGGCTGAAAAGGAACTGGTAAGGGTGATAGAGAAGTTTTTATTAAAACTTCGGGAATCTGACAGAGATATTTTTATCCGACGGTACTGGTATCTGGATTCTATAAAAGAAATAGCAAAACGGCACGGTGTGACAGAAGGATGCGTGAAAACAAATTTGTGCAGAAATCGTAAAAAACTTTACCGTATGTTGAAACAGGAGGTGTTGATTTGAAAAAAGAATTTGATTTTTCAAGGGAATTTGGAGAAATTGATGAAAAACTTGTGGAAAGCGCAGGAAGGGAATGGAAGAAGAAAAAATATTATGTCTTCCAGCTATACAGCCGGAAAATTGCCGGTATTGCGATTCTTGTAATGTTTTGTATTGTAGCCGCGAATAATTCCAAAGTGCAGGCGGCAGTAAAGGAATTTACCACAAAAATTGGCGAGGCATTAGGGTTTACAAAGGATTTGTCCTCTTATACAGAAATTATTGACCAGACACAGACGAAAAACGGGATATCCCTGACACTAAAAGAGGTGATTTTAGACGACCGGGTATTGATGGTATCTGTGCATGCAGATTTTGGTGAGGAAAATGAAGGATCATTATGGGTGAATGATGAAAAAACCCTCATTAACGGGCAGTGGCATATGACCTATGAGAGTATGGAATCGGCTGGAGCTGATACGGATATATTCAAACCGGAACGGGATACGGTTCTGGTACAGATTTATGAAGACCAGATTTTGCCGAATGGCGATGTGAACGTGCATCTTGTGCTGGAAGGCGTAAAAATGGAAGACCTTGGGGATGCGGTTGCCCTGCCGGATGCTTATGAAGAGAAATCAACAGAATTTATATACGATTTTGTTATCACGTCGACAGAGTTGAAAGCAAAGACGGAAAAGCAAAAGCTGGATGTTACGGTTGGGATATCGGGTGAAGAAAAAAAGAGTCTTACGTTGAAGGAACTGGTTATGAATGACTTGTACTGCCGTATCATAGCAGAAGGAGCCGCATGGGATGATGACTGGCCAAATCAGTATGAACTGAAACTCAAAGGAACGGACAGTTTTGGAAATTCGGTCAGCCTTGAGGGAGGCAGATTTCTGTCAGAAAATGAAATGTTGTTTGTAACAGACTTTCTGGGGGATTATGAAGAAGGTGTGGCCATTGAAGATGATGGGTTTCAATTGTCTGTTCCGGATAAAGACTGTGACTATCTGGATCTGCAGTTATATGAGAGGAAGATGCTCTGGGAAGGCACGGAAGAAATCCTTGACGAAGAGGAAGGACTTTATGGACAGGAGTCAGGCGATGCATGGGAAATGTACTCCGAAGAAGAAAACTATGGATGGGAGCCGGTGGGAGAGCCGTTCCGTATTACAATTACACATACAGGAGGATTTTGAGAATTCTTGGAATTCAGAGGCAGCCATTCCGGAAGAAGATGATATGGAAACAGAAGATGCAGCAAAATAAAATTATAAGGAGATTTTACAGTGAAAAAGAGATTATGCAGTATGATATGTCTGGCCGGTATTATTTCAATTATGCTATGTTCATGCAGAAATCAGGGTATTCCCGCTGAATTACCAGACAGTGAGGCGGAAGAGGTTGAGAATGGAAGATACCATGCGGACATTGTTGTTGATGCAATGGAACCACTGTGTACAGAACGAACAGCAAGGATGAGGCAAAATTTCTCATCTGACTGAGTGAAGCTCATAACAGAATCAGAAGAAACATTTGCTTGCGTAATCCTCCAAATATCCGTATAATAAATAAGACGTCATGATTTGGCCGATCGTTTGATGACAGACCGGCCGGATCATAACGAAAAGACATCACACTTTACAAATCGGAGGAATGAAATGGCAATGGATCAGAGCAGAATTCGGAATTTTTGTATCATCGCCCACATTGACCACGGCAAATCAACTCTGGCAGACCGCATTATCGAGCAGACCGGATTGTTGACCAGCCGGGAAATGCAGGCGCAGGTACTTGACAATATGGATTTGGAAAGAGAGCGCGGAATTACCATCAAATCCCAGGCAGTCCGCATTATATATAAAGCAAAAAACGGAGAGGAATACATTTTCAATTTAATCGATACACCGGGACACGTAGATTTCAATTATGAAGTGTCCAGAAGCCTTGCCGCCTGTGACGGCGCTATTTTAGTGGTAGATGCCGCCCAGGGAATTGAAGCCCAGACACTGGCAAATGTCTATCTGGCATTGGATCACGACTTGGATGTAATGCCGGTCATCAATAAAATTGACCTGCCCAGCGCCCAGCCTCAGGCAGTAATTGATGAAATCGAAAACATCATCGGAATCGAGGCGCAGGATGCACCCCAGATTTCTGCCAAAACAGGACTGAATATCGATCAGGTTTTGGAACAGATTGTAGCAAAAATTCCTGCCCCAAAGGGCGATCCAAATGAGCCGCTGCAGGCATTGATTTTTGATGCAATATACGATTCCTATAAAGGCGTGATTGTATTCTGCCGTATCATGGAAGGAACGGTAAAAGTGGGAGACCATATCCGTATGATGGCTACAGAGGCGGAAGATGATGTAGTAGAAGTAGGATATTTCGGCGCAGGGCAGTTTATTCCTTGTGAAAGCCTAAGCGCCGGAATGGTAGGATATATTGCGGCAGGAATCAAAAATGTAGCGGATACCCGAATCGGCGATACGGTAACCAATGCCGACCGCCCCTGCAAAGAACCGCTTCCGGGCTATAAAAAAGTAAACCCCATGGTTTACTGCGGACTGTATCCGGCAGACAGCGCGAAATATCCGGATTTACGAGAGGCATTGGAAAAACTGCAGATCAATGATGCCTCCCTGCATTTTGAACCGGAGACCTCTATGGCTCTTGGATTTGGATTCCGGTGTGGCTTTTTAGGACTGCTGCATTTAGAGATTATCCAGGAACGTTTGGAGAGAGAATTTAATCTGGATCTTGTTACCACAGCTCCGGGCGTTATTTATAAAGTATATAAGACAAACGGTGAAGTGATCGATCTGACGAATCCCTCCAACCTTCCGGACCCTTCGGAAATTGATTATATGGAAGAGCCTTTTGTTTCTGCAGAGATCATGGTGACCAGCGAGTATGTGGGAGCAATCATGAAACTCTGCCAGGAGAGGCGGGGAACTTACATCAGTATGGAATATATGGAAGAAACCCGTGCGCTGATCAAATATGACCTGCCGTTGAATGAGATTATATATGATTTCTTCGACGCATTAAAATCCCGTTCCAGAGGATATGCCTCCTTTGATTATGAGCTGAAAGGCTATGTGCGGTCTGATCTGGTCAAACTGGATATTCTGATCAACAAAGAAACGGTAGACGCCTTATCCTTTATTGTATTCAAAGACAGCGCCTATGACCGGGGCAGGAAAATGTGTGAAAAGCTAAAAGCAGAAATTCCAAGGCACCTGTTTGAAATACCGATCCAGGCAGCAGTGGGAGGCAAAGTAATTGCTAGGGAAACGGTAAAAGCCATGCGTAAAGACGTGCTTGCCAAATGTTACGGCGGCGATATTACCCGTAAGAGAAAGCTGTTGGAAAAGCAGAAAGAGGGCAAGAAGCGCATGCGTCAGGTAGGCAGTGTAGAAATTCCGCAGGAAGCATTTATGAGTGTATTGAAATTAGATGAGGATTGACAAATGAATGAATTGGAATTGTATATCCATATTCCATTTTGCATGAAAAAATGTAATTACTGCGATTTTTTGTCTGCTCCGGCAGACGAGGAATCGCAGTCTGCGTATATGGAGGGATTAAAAAGAGAAGTCGTTTTTTACGGAAAGCGGTTCAGAGGGAGGAGAGTTTCCACTATCTATATCGGAGGAGGCACGCCTTCCTGGATGCAGCAATATTATATCGAAGAGCTGTTGGAAACGGTATATGCATCATTTCTTGTAGAGGAGGATGCGGAAATCACAATCGAATGCAATCCCGGAACACTTACCGGCCAAAAACTGGAATGCTATAAGAAGCTGGGTATCAACCGCTTAAGCATCGGTCTGCAGTCTGCAAACGATGAAGAATTAAAGCATTTGGGAAGAGTACACACTTACGACCAGTTCCTTCGGAATTATGAACTGGCGAGGGAATGCGGATTTGACAATATCAATATTGACCTGATAGATTCCCTGCCCGGCCATACGGTGGAAAAATTTTATCAGACTTTGATGAGTGTCATTCGTTTAAAACCAGAGCATATTTCCTGTTATTCTCTGATTATTGAAAAAGGCACGCCTTTTTATGACCTGTACAAATTTGATGTGGTCAAACTGCATGCAGGCATGCAGACGGAAGAACTGCCCATGGAGGATACGTCTTATCAGATTGGAAAGATGACACAGGATCTTTTGGCAGAGCATGGATACATTCAGTATGAAATCTCCAATTATGCAAGAGAGGGATATGCCTGCAGGCACAATATCGGCTACTGGCAGCGGAAAGAATATTTAGGCTTGGGCCTAGGTTCTTCTTCTTTGCTGGAGGAAATACGTTACAGCAATTTGAGAGATCTTTGGGAGTACATAGAAACTTCTGCACATATTGAAGGAAACACAGTTTATGACGAATCCCTGAAACGCACCATTTATTCCACAAATCTTCATGAAAGCGTAAGCGGATTAACCAGAGAGGAACAAATGGAGGAATTTATGTTTTTGGGACTGCGGATGCCGGAGGGAATTTTAAAAAGCAATTTTTACCGGAAATTCGGATTTCCCGTTGGATTTATATACAAAGATGTGCTGCCGGGGTTAATAGAAGAGGATTTGATCGTAGAGACTCCTACAAGGCTTTATCTGACAGATAAAGGCATGGATTTAAACAACTATGTGGCGGCGCAGTTTTTATTTTAAAATCGGCAGCGCTATGTAGTTACAGGTTGATAAATTTTGCCTGATATGCTACTATTTTTTCATAAAAGCAGTTATAAAAAAGGACATAAGGGGGACCCATACATGAGATATAAAATGTTATTAACAGGAAGAAATAAATCCGTTATCGACGATTTTTTCCAGCAGACGGATGATGCATTTGAGACTTTGACAACTTCGGTTCGTTATGCGGATGTCGTTAGGCATTTGAACTATTATGAACCGGATATTTTTGTGTACTGTATCTATAATGAGAGCATGGACGCGTTCAGCCAGATGACGAATATCAAGAATCAGTTGAACCAGCGTGAGATACCTTTTGTCCTCATCGGTTCCAAAGAAGATTGTGAAGAATTTGGGCGGATCACTGTCCGTGTTGCGGACCTTGTTCTGGTGAAACCATTGACGGCAGAAGCAATCACTATGCAGATTTTAAATTTTATGACGGTATGGAATAAGCTGAAAGCAGAGAGAGCTAAGACGCAGAAACAGGAACAGAGGACGCAGGATGGCGAGGTGATGGAAGAAGCCGAGGTAAGCAACAAAAAGCATATTCTTGTGGTAGATGACAGCCCGATTATGTTAAAGACTTTAAAAGAAAATCTTCGGGATGACTACAACATTGCCACTGCGATCAGTGGTAAGGTAGCACTGAAATTCCTGGAGAAAAAGAAGACGGATTTGATTTTGCTGGATTATGAAATGCCGGAGGAGAGTGGTCCTGTTGTGTTAGAAAAGATTCGCGGCAATGATGCAATCAAAGATATCCCGGTAATCTTTTTAACAGGCGTTACAGACAGCGGAAAAATCAAAGAGGCCCTTGTCTTAAAACCTCAGGGCTATCTGTTGAAACCGATCAATCGTGAAAAACTCCTTGAGGCAATTACAAGAGTGCTGGGATAGACGAATACACAAAAGGGGATTCATGTATGAAACAGGATTTTGAATTGAAACTGACGGATTTTATTGATGTAGAGACGCTGCAGAGAATACAGAATGCATTTTCCAAAATGACAGGTATTGCAGTGATCACCATTGATGCAGAGGGAGATGCAGTTACAGAGGGAACGGATTTTTCCGATTTTTGTATGAATTCAAGGAGCTCTGCCATAGGCTGTGAGCGGTGTTTAAAATGTGACAAAGAGGCGGCAGAGCTGGCTTTGATAAAGAAAGCGCCCGCTATTTATCATTGTCATGCCGGTTTGCTGAATTTTGCGGCGCCGATTATGGCAAACGACAGGCTGCTGGGCTGTTTCATTGGAGGGCAGGCTTTGAAAGAACCGATGGACACTGATGAAGCCAGGAAGATTGCAGAGGACCTTCAGGTAGATCCGGAAGAATATATAGAAGCAGCCAAAGGAATCCGGATTGTAGATCAGGAGACCATTGAAAACGCAGCAGAATTTCTCTATATTGTAGCAGGTGTGTTGTCTGATATGGCATACAACAAAAATCTGGTGCAGTATACGAATTTACAGCTGGAAAAATCAGCCAATATGAAATCTGATTTCCTGGCCAATATGAGCCACGAGATTCGTACGCCGATGAATGCGGTAATTGGCATGGCGGAAATGGCTTTGCGTGAAGAACTGCCTCCGGCTGCCAAAGAACATATCAACCAGATCAAAGAATCCGGCAAAGCGCTGCTTACCATTATCAATGACATACTGGATTTTTCCAAAATAGAATCCGGCAAAATGGACATTATTCCAGTGGAATATGAACCGATGTCAATGATCTATGATGTTGCCAATATTGTTATGACAAGGCTGAAGGGCAAAGAGGTGGAGCTGATCCTTGCGGTTTCTCCGGATCTGCCCCATAAATTGATCGGAGATCCCATCCGGATCAAGCAGGTGCTTTTAAATATTGCCAATAATGCGGCGAAGTTTACGTCAAAAGGACAGATTCTGATTACAGTGGAGAACAGGAAGATTTCTTCTGACGAGATTGAATTGAGTATAGCAGTAGAGGATACGGGAATCGGCATCAAGAAAGAAGATATGGGGAAATTATTCCGCTCCTTCCAGCAGGTGGACAGCAAGCGGAACCGCAATATTGAAGGCACCGGCCTTGGCCTTGCAATTTCCAGGCAGCTTTTGACATTGATGAATGGCTCCATTCAAACTGAAAGTGAATACAATAAAGGAAGCAAATTTACTTTTTCTCTGCCTCAGAAAATTGCAGACCAGACGCTTTCTATCACAGTAAAAGAACCGGATTCCATATTAGTAGCAGGATTGATTTCCAATCCTTATATCAGAGAAGGGCTATATTCTGATCTAAACCGGCTTGGAGTAGAGTATCAGGTAGTATCTTCCGAAAGAGATCTTAGGGAATTTCCGGAAAGCAAAAGAGTTTTCCTTTTTATTGAGCACGCCATGTTTTCGGATATGGTCAAAGAGTATATTAAGAAACGGCCTCAGATTACGGCAGTTCTTCTGATCAATTTCGATGACAATGTCAAATATAACATTCCAAATGTTCTTGTAATCAAAAAACCTCTGTTTGCGCTGAATATTGCAGTGATTTTAAATCGGGAAGAACTGCATTTTGCAGAAGAAGATGAAGGTGACAAGGGCTTTGATTTTACAGCTCCCGGAGCAGAGATTTTGATTGTAGATGACAATGCTGTCAATCTGACGGTGGCAGAAGGATTGTTAGAGCCTTTGAAAATGAAGATAGATACGGCATTAAGTGGAAAAGCTGCCATTGAAAAGATTGCGAAATTCCATTACGACATTATTTTTATGGACCATATGATGCCGGAATTAGACGGTGTGGAGACGACGCATATTATCAGGCGTTTTTATGCAGATTACGAAAAAGTGCCGATCATTGCCCTGACAGCCAATGCAGTGGAGGGGACAAAGGAAATGTTCTGCCGGGAGGGCATGGATGATT
>CAYQRG010000054.1:2406-9706 GCA_964419645.1 uncultured Eubacterium sp. | reverse complement strand
TCAGGGGTATGCTTCTGGCAGTGCTGTTTCCCTTCCCGGAGTTCGCAGTTGACCAGATAGCCTTCCGTGCCAATGTATGCCATGATGGGCGCATAGCCGTCATATCCTTTGTAAGTCCTTGAAACGCCCTGTTTGCGGGTCTTGGAATTGTCAAATGGCGTGACATCAATATCAACTGGGACATAACCATTTGGCAGTTTTCCCGGGACAATGCCGTTGGCTTTGAGCATACGGACGTTTTCGGCAAGGATATGTGGACGCATGGATGAGCCAATGTCATCCATCCGCTGGCGCAGGGTTTCCTCGGATGGGATATCCCTGGCAATGCCAAGGGCATATTTATAAAAATCCTGGTCATCATCAAATTCATGGACTGCTCCATAGGCTGTCCTGCCCATAGTAAGCAGCCCGGTATATGTGAGCAGGATATCCCCGTTCTTGATCTGGTGCTGGGAACGGTTCGGCGTTACATCCATGCGGTTGCAGCGCTTTACAAAATCGCTTTTTCCCAGAATAGCGCCGACAACAGCCAGGCCGCTGGCAGGAATGATCCTCTCATTGGTGAACTCTATTTTTATTGTTTTCATAATGGCCGCCTCCATAATTTATCTATGGAATATTGTACCAGAAAACATCACCAAATGGGAGACAGGATTAAAATTTGCGAAAACACTGGCAACCCTTATAAATACAGCGGTTGCTATATGAGAGCACTGTTAAGTTTCACGGATTAAGGTGGAATGCAAAACCAACCAGAGCAGAAGAAATGGAAACTTTCCGATGCATTTGAGAAGAAATTGGAAACGCCGGAGTTGGAACTTACTGTGACCATGTACAATATCAACTATGGTCAAAATGCAGAACTTTTGAATGCCTGCCAGACGTTGAAAGAGTATGCCCAGTATGTCAGCAAAGTAAGGGAATATGCAGAGAAGATGCCGTTTGCAGAAGCTGTGGAAACAGCCGTGGATGACTGCATCCGGAATGGTATTCTTGCAGAGTTTCTGTTAAAAAACCGTGCGGAGGCGATCGAGATGAGTATATTTGAATATGACGAAGAGAAACACTTGAAAAATGAACGGGAATATGCGTATAAAGAAGGAAAACTGGAAGGAAAAATCGAGGGAATCCGAATTCTGATCAAAGCATATCTAAAAGAAGGCATATCCAAGGAAAAAACGATCCGGATGCTTGAAGAGGCCTATTCTCTCAGCAAAGAAGAGGCAGAAACATATTATACGGAGACAGAGAGAGCTACATAATGCAGGATTGATGAACAGCAAACAGTACAAAAATATATTATTTATAAGACATATACAGGGGGTGATTTCTTAATACAGAAATTGCCTTTTGCATTTGATGCCTAACCAGTAACCGGTTGACAACCTAAGCCCAAAACTACTATTATTAACAGGTAGAAACAGAAAAGAGGAAGACCAATGAATGCATACAGCGGATTTGCAGAAGTATATGATTTATTCATGGACAACGTGCCCTATGAAGACTGGAGCCGGGCTCTGACAAAGATATTGAAGAAATACGGTATCAAAGACGGCCTGGTACTGGAACTTGGTTGCGGAACGGGGAAGATGACAAGGCTTTTGGCGAAGGCAGGCTATGACATGATCGGTGTGGACTCGTCAGAAGAAATGCTTGGAATTGCCAGAGAGCGGGAAGAAGGGCAGGAAAAAACAGATGCAGACATTTTATATCTGCATCAGGATATGCGGCAATTTGAACTTTACGGAACGGTTGGCGCAGTGATAAGTATTTGCGATTCCATGAATTACATTACAGAGGAGGAAGATCTGCTTGCGATATTTAAACTGGTCAACAATTATCTGGACCCGGGCGGTATCTTTTTGTTTGATTTGAACACGATATATAAATATAAAGAAGTTTTGGGAGAGACAACGATTTGTGAAAACCGGGAGGAAGGCAGTTTTATCTGGGACAACTATTACGATGAAGAAGAACAGATCAACGAATACGACCTGACGCTTTTTATCAAAGAAGAAGATGGCAGATACCGAAAATATGAAGAAACTCACTTTCAACGGGGCTATGATTTGGAGACAATCAAGGATCTCATCGAACAGGCAGGACTGGAATGGGTAGCCTGTTATGAGGCTTTTGCAGAAGAAGTCCCAAAAGAAGACTGCGAACGCATTTATGTGATCGCAAGGGAATGTACAAAAAGGAAAGGGGCATAATCATGTCAGATTATATGGTACGGGCAACAGCGGCAAACGGGCAGATTCGCGCATTTGCCATTACATCAAAAGAACTGGTAGAGACGGCGAGGAGCCGTCACAATACAAGTCCGGTGATAACAGCAGCACTGGGCAGGCTTTTATCTGGGGCAGTTATGATGGGCGCTATGATGAAGGGAGAAAAGGACCTTCTGACGATACAGATTCAATGCAGCGGTCCTGCAAAAGCATTGTTGGTTACGGCTGATGCGAAGGGAAATGTCAAAGGATATCCGGGCGTGCCGGATGTCATCCTTCCCCCGAATCAAAACGGAAAGTTAGATGTGGGAGGAGCATTAGGCCTTGGGGTGATGAGCGTCATAAAGGATATCGGAATGAAAGAGCCCTATGTAGGGCAGACAGAGTTGAAAACAGGAGAAATTGCAGATGATCTGACATATTATTTTGCATCTTCGGAACAGATTCCCTCTTCGGTAGGCCTTGGTGTATTGATGGACAAGAACAATACCGTAAAACAGGCAGGCGGATTTATTCTGCAGCTGATGCCTTTTACCGATGAAGAAACTATTTGCAAACTGGAAGAGCGGATTGCGGAAATGGAAAGCATTACCGCCCTTTTGGAAAAAGGCGATACGCCGGAGCTTTTGTTAAAAGAAGTTTTGGGGGATATTCCCTTTGAAGTGACAGAGACGATTCCGGCACAGTTCCATTGTGACTGTTCCAAAGAAAAGATTGCAAAATCTATAGCGGCAATCAGCAAAAAAGATCTGGATGAGATGATTGCAGACGGAGAAGGAATCGAAGTAAAATGCCATTTCTGTAATACGGATTATCATTTCAGTACAGAAGAATTGCAAAAAATAAGAAGATAGCCTCCGGCTATACCATTATATCAAAAAGAGACAAGAACAAGGAGATAGAAAATTGAGAGACGGATATATCAAAGTTGCCGCCGTTACCCCAAAAGTAAAAGTGGCAGATACCAAATACAACACAGACCATATTTGTGAAAAAATCAGAGAGTGCAGCAGGAACGGCGCGAAAGTCATGGTGTTTCCGGAACTTTGCATTACCGGTTATTCCTGCGGAGATCTGTTTTTACAGGAGCTTTTGTTAGACCAGGCGATAGAAGGGCTGTGGGAAATTGCGAAATGCACCAAAGAAGCAGATGCCATTGTATTTGTAGGACTTCCCCTTGCCTATAAGGGAAAGCTTTACAACGCCATGGCGGCCCTTAGCGACGGAGAAATTTTAGGATTTGTGCCAAAAACATTTCTGCCGAATTACAATGAATTTTATGAAGCCCGTCATTTTACAAAAGGAATGGCAGAGACGGTCTATGTGGATATCAAAGAAGAATCTGTTCCTATGGGAAGAAATCTGCTGTTTGTCTGCGATACCATGCGGGAACTTACGATTGCAGGAGAGATCTGCGAGGATTTATGGGCGCCGAATCCCCCCAGCATTGGCCATGCCTTAGCAGGCGCGTCTTTGATCGTGAATGCCTCTGCCAGTGATGAGGCAACGGGGAAAGATATTTATCGGAAGAATTTGGTCTGCGGACAATCGGCAAGGCTTCTCTGCGGATATATCTATGCCAGTGCCGGAAACGGGGAGTCTACCCAGGATGTGGTCTATTCCGGGCACAATATCATTGCGGAAAACGGAACCCTTTTAGCAGAATCCAAACGATTTGAAAATGAAACGATTTATACGGAAATTGATCTGAAAAAATTGTTAGAGGAGCGGCGGAGGAATACCACCTTTGAAACCTGCGATGACGGAGAAGAATACGAAGAAATTGAATTTTCCTTAAAAACAGAAGATACGGAACTGACACGCTTTATCGACCCTTCCCCCTTTGTTCCCGGGAAAAAAGAGGAGAGGGATAAACGCTGCGATGAAATTCTTACGATTCAGGCTATGGGGCTTTACGGAAGATTAAGGCATACCAAATGCAAATGCGCAGTAGTGGGAATTTCGGGAGGTCTGGATTCCACACTGGCGCTGTTAGTTACGGTTCGCGCTTTTGACCGGTTAAAATTGAACCGGAGAGGGATCATAGCCGTTACGATGCCGGGATTTGGGACAACAGACCGTACCTATACGAATGCAGTCAGTATGATCAAATGCCTGGGGGTAACCTTCCGGGAAGTTTCCATCAAAGAATCGGTGAAAGTCCATTTTGCAGATATCGGCCATGATCTGTCAGAGCATGATGTTACCTATGAAAATGCCCAGGCAAGAGAACGCACTCAGATTTTAATGGATATTGCAAACAAAGAAGGGGGCATGGTCATCGGAACGGGAGATATGTCAGAACTTGCCTTAGGCTGGGCTACCTATAACGGAGATCATATGTCTATGTACGGCGTCAATGCATCTGTGCCAAAGACACTGGTGCGTCATCTGGTGCGTTATTATGCAGATACCTGTTCGGATGATACCTTGAAAAATGTACTTTTGGACGTGCTTGATACTCCGGTCAGCCCGGAGCTGCTGCCGCCCAAAGACGGAGAGATTGCCCAGAAAACAGAAGATATTGTAGGACCTTATGAACTGCATGATTTTTTCCTGTACTATATGCTGCGTTTCGGATATCCGCCGAAAAAAGTATATCGTCTGGCCTGCAAAGCATTTTCCGACGTCTATGAGGAAGAAGTAATTTATAAATGGCTGAAAAATTATTATCACAGGTTCTTTTCCCAGCAGTTTAAGCGTTCCTGCCTGCCTGACGGACCGAAGGTGGGAACCATTGCGGTATCCCCCAGAGGAGATTTGCGTATGCCTTCCGATGCCTGTGCAAGAATATGGCTGGATGAAGTGGAGAAGCTGTAATTTGATGAGGAGGATTGGAATGCAATACCGGAAAGATCGAAAAGGAAATGAATTGTCCGTATTGGGATACGGCTGTATGCGTTTTACAAGAAAAGGAAGCAGTATTGATCTTGAAAAAGCAGAAAAAGAAATTATGCACGGAATAGAGGCAGGGATCAATTATTATGATACGGCATATATTTATCCGGGGAGTGAAGCCGCCCTGGGAGAAATTTTAAGCCGCAATCACTGCAGGGAAAAAGTCTATATTGCAACAAAACTGCCTCATTATATGATCAAATCCATAGAAGGTGTGGAAAAAACATTTCAGGAAGAATTGCGTAGGCTGAAAACAGATTATATTGACTATTATTTGATGCACATGCTGACCGATACGGATACCTGGGAAAAATTAAAGAAAATGGGTATTGTGGAATGGATTCAGTCCAAACTGGAAAGTGGTGCGATCCGGAATATCGGTTTTTCCTATCATGGACATACAGCTATGTTTAAACAGCTTGTGGATGCTTATGACTGGGATTTTTGCCAGATTCAGTATAACTATATGGACGAACACAGCCAGGCCGGAAGGGAAGGGCTTATGTACGCCGCAGAAAAGGGACTGCCGGTTATCATTATGGAGCCTTTGCGGGGCGGGAGACTGGTGAATTTGCTGCCGAAGGGCGCAAAGAAATTGTTTCAGGAAGATGCCCTTAAGAGGACGCCGGCAGAGCTGGCTTTCCGGTGGCTCTATGATCAGCCGGAAGTGACTTGTGTCCTTTCCGGTATGAATTCTATGGAAATGCTGACAGAAAATATCAAGACAGCAGAAATGGCAGGACCTGGGCATTTTTCCCAGGAAGACCGTGAACTTGTGGAAAAAGTCAAAGCAGAAATCCAAAAAACAGTGAAAGTAGGCTGTACCGGATGCGGCTACTGCATGCCCTGTCCAAAAGGCGTAGATATTCCCGTTACGTTCCGTTGCTATAACGAAATGTATTCGGAGACGAAGAGCGGAGCCAGAAAAGAATATCTGCAGTGTACTGCTTTTCGGAAAAACCAAAGCAGTGCGTCTATGTGCATTGGCTGCGGCAAATGTGAAACTCATTGCCCCCAGCAGATTGAGATTCGCAAAGAGTTAAAAAAGGCAGTGAAAGAACTGGAAACGCCGCCTTATAAGGCGGCGAAAAAAGTCATTGCATTATTAAAATTGTGGTAAAGCGTACGGCCTGCCTATACACGCCGAATGCGGTTTTCCAGTGAAGGCTTGGAGGCTCCAATTCGCAGAACGCCTTTGGAGTAAACAAGCGTATACATAAAAGCGGAGAAAACGATTCCTGTAATGACATCGAAAACGGAGTGCTGCTTCAAAAACATGGTGGATAAAATAATGCTTACCATAAGAACTGCGGAACCGTAACGGATGCCTTTGTTTTTCTTGAACTCCTCGCTGTGCCAGATCGCAATATTGACGCCAATGGAATTATATACGTGAATACTGGGAAACAGATTCGTCGGGGTATCTGTCCGATACAGGCAGCGAACCAGATCCGTAAAAATATTATCCCGCGGAAAGGACACCGGTCTTAAATAGTGTCCGTTGGGATAGACAGTTGAAATAATCAGAAAAACAGTCATTCCAATAAAGAGAAATGAGCAGAGCCTAAAATATTCATTCTTATTCTTAAAAAGGAAATAGATCACTGCGGCTGCAACATAGGCAAACCACAAAAAATATGGTATAATAAAATATTCCACAAAAGGAATCGCATCATCAACTGTCATATGGATGATATGAAAATGCTTTGTTACATTTTTTTCCAACCAGCCGAACCAAGGAAAATAGATCAGCAGGTACAAAAGTAGAAGGCCGTGTTTGTATTGTTGGAAAAACGTAGAAATGTTGAGTTTTAAAATAGATTTTTGTGCTTTCGCATCGTTCACAACAGTCACCTTACCTGAAATCTTTTCTATAATTTGTATACCCTCCGGGTATCCCATTATGACACACTCCTTCGGAGTGGTCTCTTAAATGTATGCTTATCGGAATGCATTATAGCACAGGACTTTTTTTGCGACAATCACATTTTTTTGTTTTTAAAAAAATTTAGGAAAATCTTAAGAATTGGGATATTTTGGAGAAAAACAGGATATGTTAAAATCTTTTCAGAGTATCCGGAAGATATATAGAATCATTTTATGAGGGAATATATTTATGGGAAAAGCATATTTTGAAAAAGCAGAAACCGGAGAAATATATTAAAATTAGG
>CAYQRG010000054.1:0-2396 GCA_964419645.1 uncultured Eubacterium sp. | reverse complement strand
TGGAGACAAAGGAAGGCAAAAAGAAGTTTCCTGTTAAAAAGACACTTATTATATTATGCAGTGGAATAGCAGTTATTTATTTTGGAGTAACGGCTTATTTCCACAATCGCTTTTTACCGTCTACGACATTAAACGGAATGAAAGTATCCGGAAAATCGGCAGAACAGGCAGAAGCAATGATCAAAGAAGAAATTGACGGATATGTACTGAAGATTAAGGAACGAAATGAGCAAGAGGAAGAGATCCGAGGAGAAGACATTTCTCTGGAACCGGAATTTGGCAGTAGTATTTCCGGACTGATAGACAGGCAGAATGCATTTTGCTGGCCGGCTTCGCTTTTTGTACCCCAGGAATTCAGTGAAGCGACAATGGTGGATTTTGAAGAAGCAAAATTAGAAGAGGTTGTGACAAAACTGGAATGCATGCAAAAGGAAAATCAGGAGAACCCAAAAGATGCATATTGTTCGGAATATTCCGAAAACGGTTATGAGATCATACCGGAAGAGCAGGGAACCAAGATAAAGAAAAAAGAATTGATGACTGCCTTAAAAGAGGGAATTGCCAGCTTAAAGGATGCCATATCTTTGGAAGAAGAAAATTGTTACGCAAAGCCCAAAATAACATCGGATAACGAAGCATTGGTCCGGCTGGTGGATACGCTGAACCAGTATACCAGCGTTGTTATAACCTATGACGAAGAAGAAAAAACAGAAACCCTTGACGGCAGCATCACCCACAACTGGATGGATATCACCGATATGCAGGTTTCCATTAATGAAGAGAAGGTGGCAGAATATGTGGATGAGCTTGCGTCTGCCCACAATACGGTATTCCGCAAGCATACATTAAAAACCTCCTATGGTGAGACTATTGATATTGTCAATGGAGATTATGGCTGGAAAGTGGATAAAGAGGGAGAACGAGAACAGATCATCAAAGATCTCAAAGCCGGAAATTCCACAAAGAGAGAAATTACATATGAGAGAAGAGGAGCCAGCCACGGAGAAAATGATTACGGAGATACGTATGTGGAAATCAATCTGACGGCACAGCATTTGTTTTTTTATAAAAACGGTTCTCTGGTTACAGAGTCTGATTTTGTATCCGGAAATATTTCCAAAAATTACGATACGCCTACCGGAATCTATGGACTGACGTATAAAGAAAAAGATGCCGTATTGAAAGGTGAAAATTATGCTTCGCCGGTGGATTTCTGGATGCCCTTCTGCAATAATGTGGGAATGCACGATGCCTCCTGGAGAAGCAGCTTTGGCGGCGGCATTTATAAAACCAGCGGTTCCCACGGGTGTATCAATCTGCCCAGGAGCGCGGCACAGAAAATATTTGAAAATATTGAGGAGGGAGATCCTGTCCTTGTTTATACATTGCCGGGCACGGAAAGCGCTGCAGTGGCAGCCGAAGAGGCAGCCCAGGTGACGGCTATGATTCAGGGTATCGGAGAAGTGACGTTGGAAAGCGAACCGGCAATTGCTGCTGCGAGAAAGATGTATGATATGCTTTCTTCTAAGGGACAAGCCCAGGTGCCGAATTATGATGTTCTAGCAGCATCGGAGGCACAGCTTGCCGCATTAAAGGCACAGGCAGCCGCAGAGGCGGCAGCGCAGCAGGAACCCCCACAATAGGAGATTACTATGTCAGAAATATTTGAACGGACAGAATTATTATTGGGAAAAGAAGCCATGCAAAAGCTGGCAAAAGCCCGTGTGGCGGTGTTTGGAATCGGCGGCGTGGGCGGTTATGTGTGCGAAGCTCTAGTGCGAAGCGGAGTGGGTGCATTTGATCTGATTGATGCGGATACGGTATCTCTAAGCAATTTGAACCGACAGATTATTGCATTAAGAGATACTGTCGGGCGTTATAAGACAGAGGTCATGAAGGAGCGGATGTATTTGATCAATCCCGATGCAGATGTGAGGATTTTCAACTGCTTTTTCCTGCCGGGAGGAGAAAAGGAGATTCCTTTTGAGGAATATGATTATATCGTGGATGCGGTGGATACCGTGAGCGCGAAGATAGCCCTGGTTATGGCGGCTAAGGAGAATCAGATTCCCATTATCAGCAGTATGGGAGCCGGGAATAAGTTAGACGGCGGACAGTTTCGGGTGGCAGACCTTTCTAAGACGAAGGTATGTCCTTTGGCAAGAGTAATGCGGCGTGAATTGAAAAAAAGAGGCGTAGAGCATTTAAAAGTTGTGTATTCCGAGGAAAAGCCGGTCTGTGCCAAAAGGGTGCCAGATAGCCTGGAAAGCAGGAAAGTTGTGCCGGGGAGTGTGGCATTTGTGCCTTCTGTGGCAGGGCTTTTGCTGGCAGGGGAAGTGGTCAGGGATTTGATTTGTGAGACTATATAGATTAACCTCAAAGGTAAATCGTCTTCT
>CAYQRG010000053.1:0-9842 GCA_964419645.1 uncultured Eubacterium sp. | reverse complement strand
CGGATGCAAGGTATTTTTAAATTATTTTGAGTAAATTTTTTATCTATATCTAGTATAAGTGTAATTTATGACATCAATATTTACATAATATGAGGGAATTGTGAACAATCTATGAATACCAAATTTATTGCACCATACATTCAAAATGTGTATAATAAAACAATCTATTGAATTATTCTGGAGGGTGTTGTAATGTATGACAGTATCATAATTGGTTCCGGTGCTGCAGGAAGCACCGTGGCACGTAAGCTGGCAGAAGCTGGCAGAAAGATTCTTATTCTGGAGAAGCGTTCCCATATCGGAGGAAACTGTTATGACAGGCCGGATGACTATGGCATTCTGATCCATGAGTACGGCCCTCATATTTTTCATACCGGTGAGGAAGAAGTATATCAGTTTTTGTCCCGGTTTACAGAATGGTATTGTTTCGGGCATGAAGTGGCTGCAAATGTTCATGGAAAATTGCTGCCGGTTCCCTTTAACCTAAATACGCTGTATCAGGTATATGACCAGAAGGAAGCAAAAGAGCTGGAAGAGATTTTGATCCGAGAATACGGAGAAGGAAGCCGCATTCCGATCATGAAATTAAAAGAAAATCCCAATGAAAAGATAAATGCAATTGCCGATTATGTATATCAAAATATATTTTTGTATTATACCATGAAGCAATGGGGGCAGAAACCGGAGGAGATCAGTCCGGAAGTAACAGGCAGAGTACCGGTATTGATCTCCAGGGATAACCGGTATTTTCAGGATAAATACCAGGGAGTGCCAAAAGACGGTTTTACGACTATGTTTGAAAATATGCTGGATCATCCGAATATAACCGTAAAAACTTCGGCTGACTGTAGAGAGTATCTGACTTTTATGGAGGATAAGATACTTTTTCAGGGGGAAGAATTTACAGGAGAGATTGTGTATACCGGAGCATTGGACGAGCTGTTTGATTGTGAGTATGGCCGCCTGCCCTATCGTTCTCTGGATTTTCGCTTTGAGCATTTTGATCGGGAAAGCTTTCAGGGAAGAAGTGTAGTGAATTATACTGTCAGCGAGGATTATACCAGAATTACAGAGTTTAAATATCTGACGGGACAAAAAAATACAGACGGAACGACGATTGTAAAAGAGTATCCCTTTGCCTATACAGGCAGTGAAGGAGAGGTTCCCTATTACGCCATTTTGAATGAAGAAAACCAGGCTCTTTATGAAAAATATGCCGGGAAGTGCGAACCATACAAAAATGTATATTTATTGGGAAGACTTGCAGAATATAAATATTACAATATAGATGCCATTGTAAAAAAAGCATTGCAGCTGGCCGATAAGATAAATTGACAGAACAGAAGGACTAAAGGAGGTAGACATGAAATTATTATCCATAGCAATTCCATGCTATAACTCAGAAGATTATATGGAGAATTGCATCAAGTCCCTGCTGCCGGGAGGAGAAGATGTAGAGATTTTGATTGTTGATGATGGCTCAAAGGATATGACGCCGGAAATTGCCGATGCCTATGAAAGGAAATATCCCGGAATCGTAAAGGCGATTCATCAGGAAAACGGCGGACATGGAGCAGCAGTCAATGCCGGAATTGCAAATGCTACAGGACTCTTCTTTAAAGTAGTGGACAGTGATGACTGGGTAGATGAGGAAAGCTATCGGGCGATTCTTGCTAAATTAAAGGAATTTGCAGGCGGCGATGAGACGCTTGATATGATGATCAGCAATTTTGTCTATGAAAAGCAGGGCGCAAAACACAAAAAAGTGATGAAGTATACTTCCATGCTTCCCCAGAATAAAGTTTTCCGTTGGGAGGATGCGAAGCATTTCAGAAAGGGACTCTATATTTTGATGCATTCCGTCATTTACCGTACAAAGCTGCTTAAAGACTGCGGACTGGAATTGCCCCGCCATACCTTTTATGTGGACAACCTTTTTGTTTATCAGCCTTTGCCTTATGTGAAAAATATGTATTATCTGAATGTGGATTTCTATCGGTATTTTATCGGAAGGGAAGATCAGTCTGTCAATGAAAAGGTGATGATTGGCAGGATCGACCAGCAGATTAAGGTCAATAAGATTATGATAGATTCGTATGATTTGTGGAAGATTCCCAACCGGAAGCTGCGGCGTTATATGTTTAATTATTTGGAAATTATTACTGTGATATCTACGGTGATGCTGATTCGTTCCGGTACAAAAGAGAATCTGGAGAAGAAGAGGGAGCTTTGGCGTTATATTAAACAGCAGGATTTGCGGCTGTTTCATCGTCTGCGTACCGGCATTATGGGGAATACGATGAATCTGCCGGGACGGGGCGGAAGGAAGATTTCTATTGCTGCGTATAAGATATCTCAGAAGGTTGTGGGATTTAATTGATGCAGGATTGTCATTCGGTATTGTAACAACTGATTTAGATTTTTAATTATATACGTAGACATAAGGTATAAGGTCTTACTTAACGTATTAAGGCTTTATGCCTTTTTTTGTTGTGTTTATTTACGTAGTCGATGAAGGGCCGTCAGGGAGAGCTCCGTCAAAAAGATATGCATGTGGGGACTGTATTCCCTTCGGTCATAAGGTCTCCCACATTGCATATCTTTCCGCCGGATCTCTCCCTGACTACACATTGAGGTACGATAAAAATAAAATAGAATCTTCTTGACATATACCCTGTGGGGGTATATAATGGGGCTGAATTTAAGTTGGAGGTATAGATATGGGCGAAGAACGGGAATGCTGTTCCTGTAAGACAAAGGAACGCTCCGAGAAGGAATACAAGGATTTGATTCACCGGCTGAACCGTATTGAAGGACAGGTGCGGGGAATTAAAGGAATGGTGGAGAAAGATGCATACTGTACGGATATTCTGGTACAGGTGGCAGCAGTCAATGCAGCCTTAAACAGCTTTAACCGTGTGCTTTTAGCGAATCATATCAAGACATGTGTGATAAGGGATATCAAAGAAGGAAAAGAAGAAACTGTAGATGAGCTTCTTGTCACACTACAGAAATTAATGAAATAGAGGTGATAATATGGATCAATATACAGTGACCGGAATGAGCTGCGCTGCCTGCAGCGCAAGAGTCGAGAAGGCAGTTGGGAAAGTAGAGGGAGTGACTTCCTGTTCTGTCAGCCTTTTGACCAATTCCATGGGCGTGGAGGGAACGGCCGACCCTGCGGAGATTATAAAAGCAGTAGAAGATGCGGGATATGGAGCTTCTATAAAGGGAGGCAAAGGACAGGCGGAAAAAGCAGCAAATGCAAGGGATGCAGAGGAAATGTTACAAGATAAGGAGACGCCTTTGCTGCGGAACAGATTGCTGGCGTCAGTGGGATTTCTTCTGATTTTAATGTATTTTTCTATGGGGCATATGATGTGGAATTGGCCTGTACCGGCTTTTTTTGCAGAGAATCATATAGCTATGGGATTGCTGCAGCTTTTATTGACGGTTATTATTATGGTGATCAATCAGAAATTTTTTATCAATGGTTTTAAGAGCCTGTTTCATCTGTCTCCGAATATGGATACATTAGTGGCCCTTGGTTCTGCAGCATCTTTTGTGTACAGTGTGTACGCATTGTTTGCTATGACCGATGCCCAGGTAAAAGGCAGTATGGATCTGGTTATGCACTACATGCATGAATTCTATTTTGAATCTGCGGCTATGATACTGACATTGATCACAGTAGGGAAGATGTTAGAGGCGAAGTCAAAGGGCAGGACAACGGATGCGCTGAAAAGCCTGATACGGCTTTCTCCCAAAACGGCGGTGGTTTTACAGCAGGGAGAGGAAAAGGAAGTTCCCATTGAGCAGGTAAAAAAAGGTGATGTTTTCGTTGTGCGGCCGGGAGAACATATCCCGGTAGACGGTGTTGTGTTAGAGGGAAACAGCGCCGTAAATGAGGCAGCATTGACAGGAGAGAGTATTCCTGTGGATAAGGCAGAAGGTAACCCGGTTTCTGCCGCAACTTTAAACCAGTCCGGATTTTTAAAATGCGAGGCCATTCGGGTGGGAGAAGACACTACCTTATCCCAGATCATTCAGTTAGTTAGTGATGCGGCTGCGACAAAAGCGCCGATTGCAAAAGTAGCAGATAAGGTTTCCGGTGTTTTTGTGCCTGTTGTAATTGGGATTGCCCTGGTTACAATTGTTATTTGGCTGATTGCAGGATATGATATCGGCTTTGCCCTGGCAAGGGGAATTTCAGTGCTTGTCATCAGTTGTCCGTGCGCGCTGGGGCTTGCAACACCTGTTGCGATTATGGTAGGAAACGGTGTAGGAGCCAAAAACGGCATTATGTTTAAAACGGCGGTATCCCTGGAAGAAACAGGCAAAACAGAAATTGTAGCTTTGGATAAAACCGGGACGATTACCACAGGGGAACCTTCGGTAACGGATATACTGCCTGCGCAGGGCATTACAGATGAGGAATTGCTGCATTTTGCTGCGTCTTTGGAACAAAAGAGCGAACATCCTTTGGCCTCTGCTGTTTTAAAGTTTGCAGAAGAAAAAAATCAGAAACCGGAAGAGGTGACAGATTTTACAGCGGTTGCAGGAAACGGATTGACGGGAACGATAAATGGGATTCGTTTCTGGGGCGGCAATGCATCTTTTATCCGGCAGTTTGTTTCCATACCGGAAGGCAGCGGCAGGCAGGCTGAACAACTTTCCGAAGAAGGGAAGACGCCTCTCTTTTTTGCAAAAGAAGGAGCATTCATCGGTATTATTGCAGTGGCAGATCAGTTAAAAGAGGAGAGCCCCGGGGCAGTGGCAGAGCTTAGGAATATGGGAATCCATGTGGTTATGCTTACCGGAGACAATGAACGCACCGCTAAGGCAGTCGGAAAGCTTGCGGGAGTAGACGAAGTGATTGCAGGCGTTTTACCGGAAGGAAAAGAGCGGGTGATTGCTTCTTTAAAGAAACAGGGCAAAGTAACTATGGTAGGAGACGGAATCAATGATGCGCCGGCCCTTACAAGAGCCGATATCGGCATTGCCATTGGAGCCGGAACGGATATCGCAATAGATGCTGCAGACGTGGTGCTCATGAAGAGCCGGTTAAGTGATGTGCCTGCGGCCATAAGACTTAGCCGGGGCGCGTTGAAGAATATTCATGAAAATCTGTTTTGGGCATTTATTTACAATATCATAGGAATTCCGCTGGCAGCGGGAATCTGGATTCCGTTGTTCGGTCTGAAATTAAATCCCATGTTTGGCGCTGCGGCGATGAGTTTATCCAGTTTTTGTGTTGTAACAAACGCATTGCGTTTAAATCTGCTGTCAATTCATGACGCAGGGAAAGATAAAAAAATCAAAAAGAAAAAGAAAGCGGAGGTAATTACCATGGAAAAAACAATGAAAATCGAAGGCATGATGTGCGGACACTGTGAGGCAAGAGTGAAAAAGGTTTTAGAAGGCATTGAGGGTGTTGAAAGCGCGGATGTCAGCCATGAGAAAGGCACTGCAGTCGTAACCTTAAATGGAGAAGTTTCCGATGAGATTTTGAAGAAAGCAGTGGAAGATCAGGATTATAAGGTGACAGAGATCAAATAACGACAGAATTTTAGCAGTTTTTGCAGGATCACATGTAAAGGAATCCGAATGAGTGACGGCAGGGTATATGTTTTTTTCATATGCCCTGTTTGCGCTGTTTAGAAAATATTAAGAAAAATCAAAAAAAGTTCACGAACTTCATATTGCTTTTGAAGGCTTTAACACCTATAATAAACAATAGCAGTCAAAAGGATACTGGTCACGGAGTGAACCGTAACGTCAAAAGGACTGACTGCGAATATGCAGAATATGAGTAGCAGTTCAGTTTAGGCTGAATGATTACGAATATGACTGCCCCACGGAGGAAGTTATGGATAATAAAGAACCAAATAAGCAGAACAATGACCGTAATAATAAAAACGGACAGGTCATTATGACATTTATTATGGTCTCACTTGTGGCGTTATTTATTATGAGCGTTGTATCAAATAAATGGACACAGCAGTTTAATCAGGAGATTTCCTATACGGAGTTTTTGGAAAAGGTAGAGGCAGGGGAAGTTGAGAGCATTGAATTTACCGGCACCCAGATTAACATCGTACAGAAATCCCAAAAGGAGAGCAGATATCATCAGACGTATTATACAGGCATGGTTAACGATGCCGAGATGATTCCTTTACTGAAAAAACATGATGTGGAAATTTTCGGTTATATCCCGGACAATACATCCACCTGGATCTATAATATTTTGAGCTTTGTCATTCCGTTAGCTTTGGTATGGATTCTGCTTGCTTATCTGATGAGGCGCATGGGCGGCGGAGGCGGCGTCATGGGCGTAGGAAAGAGCACTGCCAAGGTCTATGTGGAGAAATCCACAGGCGTGACATTTAAAGATGTGGCAGGGCAGGACGAGGCGAAAGAATCCCTGCAGGAGGTTGTGGATTTCCTTCACAATCCAGGGAAATACAGGGATATCGGCGCGAAACTGCCCAAGGGAGCTTTGCTTGTGGGACCGCCGGGAACAGGTAAGACGCTGTTAGCCAAAGCAGTGGCAGGGGAGGCAAAAGTGCCGTTTTTCTCCCTGGCAGGTTCTGATTTTGTAGAAATGTTTGTAGGTGTGGGCGCTTCCCGTGTAAGGGATTTATTTAAGGAAGCACAGAAGCAGGCACCCTGTATTATATTTATTGATGAGATTGATGCCATTGGAAAGAGCAGGGATACCAGATTCGGCGGCAATGACGAACGGGAACAGACCTTGAATCAGCTGCTGGCAGAAATGGACGGATTCGATACATCTAAGGGACTTTTGATTTTAGCGGCAACGAACCGGCCTGAGGTTTTGGATAAAGCGCTGCTTCGACCGGGGCGTTTTGACAGAAGGATTATTGTAGACCGCCCAGACCAGAAGGGACGTCTGGAAACTTTAAAAGTACATTCCAAAGACGTTATGATGGATGAGACGGTAGATTTGGAAGCTCTTGCTTTGGCAACAGCGGGACTGGTAGGTTCCGATCTGGCCAATATGATCAATGAAGCTGCAATCAATGCCGTTAAAAATGGCCGTAAATATGTAAACCAGAAAGATTTGTTTGAAGCTTTTGAATTGGTGGCAGTGGGCGGCAAAGAGAAGAAAGACCGGGTTATGAGCAAAAAAGAGAAGCGCATCGTTGCTTATCATGAAGTCGGTCATGCCATGGTCACTGCGCTGCAGAAGAATACAGAGCCGGTACAAAAGATTACCATTGTACCAAGGACAATGGGAGCTTTGGGCTATACGCTGCAGACGCCGGAGGAAGAGAAATTCTTAGATACCAAAGAAGAACTGCTGGCCAAGATTACTACCTTTATGGCGGGCCGGGCTGCAGAGGAAATTGTATTCCAGTCTGTAACCAGCGGCGCAGCCAATGATATCGAGCGCGCTACCAACATTGCCAAAGCCATGATTACCCGGTTCGGCATGTCAGAGAAATTCGGCATGATGAATCTGGTTACGGTAGAAAGCCAGTATCTGGATGGAAGAGCGTCCATGAATTGCGCAGAGAAAACAGCAGCGCAGGTAGACAGAGAAGTTCTTAAGATTATCAATTCCTGTTATGCCAAGGCGGTCAAGATGCTGACCAAAGACAGAGAAGTTCTGGATAAGATTTCCGAGTATCTGTTTGAACATGAAACCATTACCGGTAAAGAATTTATGAAAATGTTCCGGGAAATGAAAGGTATTCCGGAACCCGAAGAAGAAGACGACCAGAAAGATTCCGAAAAAGGAAAACATATTGATTTGACGGTAGATGATAGTAAGGATGAAACATCATGACATTTCATTTGGAAGAAGAATTAAAAAAACTCCCGGATCAGCCGGGAGTTTATATTATGCATGACGAAAAAGATGCGATTATTTATATCGGCAAGGCCGTTTCCCTGACGAAACGGGTACATCAGTATTTTCAGGCCAGCCACAACGAAGGCATCAAAAAAGCCCAAATGGTCAAGCAGATTGCCAGATTTGAATATATCATTACCGATTCGGAGCTGGAGGCTTTGGTATTAGAATGCAATCTGATCAAAGAACACAGGCCGAAATACAATACCATGTTAAGGGATGATAAGACATACCCTTATATAAAAGTGACTCTGGGAGAGGATTTTCCAAGAGTCCTTTTTGCGCGTCAAATGAAAAAAGACAAATCCAGATATTTTGGCCCCTACACAAGTGCAGGGGCAGTAAAGGATACCATTGATCTTTTGAATAAGCTCTATGGGCTTCGCACCTGCAGGCGTATCCTGCCAAGAGATATTGGCAAAGAGCGGCCTTGTCTGAATTATCACATCAAACAGTGCGGGGCGCCCTGCCAGGGCTATATTTCAAAAGAGGCATACGCCGAAAATGTCACACAGGCAATCCGGTTTTTAAACGGAGAATATCAGCCGATTATGCAGGAATTGAATGAAAAGATGCTGGCTGCCTCTGCGGATCTGGAATTTGAAAAGGCAGTGGAATACCGGGATTTGCTAAACAGTGTAAAGCAGGTGGCGCAGAAACAGAAGATTACAGATGCCAATGACGAGGACCGGGATGTAATCGGTCTGGCAAAAGAGAGAGAAGATGCCGTGATACAGGTGTTTTTTATCCGGGGCGGCAAGTTAATCGGCAGAGAGCATTTTTATATGAAAATTGCGGCAGAAGATAAGACAGAGCAGATATTGACAGCATTTATAAAGCAGTATTATGCAGGAACCCCTTTTATCCCGAAACGGATTATGCTGCCGGCAGCCATTGACGAACAGGAGATTATTGAAGAATGGCTTTCAGGGCGTCGGGGGCAGAAAGCATATATTCAGATTCCCAGAAAAGGCATGAAGGAAAAGTTGGTGGAGCTTGCCTCTAAAAATGCAAAACTGGTACTGACGCAGGATAAAGAGAGAATCAAAAGAGAAGAAGGAAGGACGATAGGAGCCGTAAAAGAAATTGCCGGTTTGCTTGACCTTTCCGGGATAGTGCGCATAGAAGCTTATGATATTTCCAATATCAGCGGATTTCAATCAGTGGGATCTATGGTGGTTTATGAAAAAGGGAAGCCCTGCCGCAGTGATTACCGGAAATTCCGCCTTAAGACAGTATCGGGACCGGATGATTATGCATCCATGCATGAGGTTTTGACAAGGCGGTTTGAACACGGCAAACTGGAGAGGGAAGAGTTAAAGGAAAAAGGACTGGAAAATGATTATGGAAGTTTTACAAAATTTCCGGATCTGATTATGATGGACGGCGGAAAAGGCCAGGTGAATATTGCACTGCAGGTTTTGGAAGAACTGCATTTAAATATTCCGGTATGCGGCATGGTAAAAGATGATAATCACAGGACTCGTGGGTTATACTATAACAATGTAGAGATTCCCATTGACAGAAGCAGCGAAGGATTTCAGCTGATCACAAGAATTCAGGACGAAGCCCATCGGTTTGCAATTGAATACCACAGATCCCTAAGGAGCAAAGGCCAGGTGCATTCTGTACTGGATGAAATACCCGGCATCGGGCCTTCCAGAAGGAAAGCCCTTATGATGCAGTTTCCCTCACTGGATGCAATACGAAATGCGAGTATAGAGGAATTAGCGGAAACTCCGGCTATGAATCTTGGGGCTGCAAAAGCGGTGTATGAATATTTTCATTAGAGTTTGCCGAATGGCATAAAGGTATGGTATACTTTACCTATCATATAGACAGAAAAGGAGAAAAGGTATGGAGGGTGTAAGTGTAGCAAAAATTGCAAAGAAAATGGAACTGAATAATTTTACCGAAGGCATTGACTTAAAGGAGCGGCGGATTACGCTTTCCGACGTGAATC
>CAYQRG010000052.1:0-9892 GCA_964419645.1 uncultured Eubacterium sp. | reverse complement strand
CGGATTTGTTTGAATATTTGAATGCGCCGGCAGACGGTGAATTGACGAATCCAAATGGAGGCACGGACTGGGCAGAGGTACGTAAAGCAAACGGACATCCCGAACCTTACGGCGTTACCCGGTTTGAAATCGGAAACGAAATGGGAATCTGGGGGCAGAATTATTGGCTGGCAGGACGCAATGGTGCGAACTATGACAGTATGGCAATTGCTTACGCCAAGGGCGGAGAAATGACGTTTACCAAAGAACTAGCCGTACAGGAAGAGGACTGGCGGGATGCGGCTGCTAATTCTGACGGAACTGCAGGACAGGTTCGTTATGCCAGATACAAGTATGTAAAAGAAAACAGTGCCCATGTGTATGTAAATGATGTAGAATGGCAGATTGTAGAGTCCCTGGATGAAAAGGGAGCTGAAAATGTCTGTGAATTTGAGTATGATACAGGAAAAATTACTTTCGGAAATGGCACACATGGAAATATCCCTCCAAACGGACAGACGATTACAGTAACGTATACCAGCAAGCAGGATGGATTTACGGCATATTATACGGCATTGAAGGAAATTGCAGGAGAGCTTGATATGGAAGTGGAAGTTTATGCCTGCATGGAAAAAGCGTCAGCAATTACAGCGTTGCAAGAGGCTGGAAATCAGTATGACGGTGTGGTAATTCATCCATACAGTGAAACAAGTTCAGGATACGATTATGTCATTCCGGAAAATAGTCCTCTATTTTATGAAGAGGTCCTGGGACGTTCCCTCGAGCATAATATGACTCGTGTGCAGGAGCTGAAAGAACGTATGGGAGACGGAAAAGTGCCGGTAATTTCGGAATTTGGTATTTACAGGCACAATTCACAGTTTATTCGCGCGATTGGGCATGCGGTTTATATCGCAAATGAAATGATTGATTATATCAATTTGGGTACACCTTATCTGAATAAACATTGTCTGGTGGATTACCCATATGGTTCGGATAATCTTGGTACAGGAGCGCAGTGTGTGATTCAGTCGCTTGTGAACGATGACGGAACGGTGGATTTTGTATCTACTCCTTCTGCAAAAGCCTTTTCTATTTTTAATAATATGACAGGTAGTACACAGATCGGACAGAATATAACCGGAAACGACACTTACTATACATTTGAACGGAACGGCAGCTATCATGTACCAACCATAAAGACAATTTCCTCAAAGGATGAAGAGGGAAATATTTATGTGACAGTTGTCAATAACCGGAAGAATGACATAACACCTGTTGAAATTAATGCGGATAACAGGAATTTGGAAGGCGAAGAAATTGAAATCTGGTATTTAACTTCGGATACTGTAGATGATGAAAATACATTGGCGGAACCGAATAAAGTGGATGTAAGAAAAGAGAAAATAGTCAATGAGCAGGAAACGCTTACTTATAAGCTGGCGCCCCATTCCATTACTGCCTTTAAAATTCCGGCAGAGAAGAAGGCTTCCGTTTCTGTACGCGCAGAAGCAGGAGGAACGGCAGAAGGCAGTATAGAGGTGAAAGCCGGTAGTGAAGTTACAGTAACGGCAGTGCCGAATGAGGGTTATCAGTTTGACGGCTGGTATGCAGGAGACAAGAAAGTGTCCGCTCAGGCAGCATACACATTTACGGCAGAAGAAGATATCGAACTGACAGCGAAGTTTAAGAAAACAGAGACTCCGAAAGAAGATCCAAAACAGCCCGCAGTGGGTGATACAATGACAGATCCGGTTACAAATGGATCATATACCGTCGTTTCTTCTACGACATCAGCAGGAATTACAGCAGCATATACAGGAATGGCTAATCAGAATGCAACGACCTGCACGATTCCGAATACTGTAAAGATTAATGGTGTGGAATGCAAGGTTACTTCCATAGCGAAAGAAGCATTTCAGAACAATAAGAAATTGACCAGCGTCACCATAGGTGATCAGATTGAAAAAATCGGCGAAAATGCTTTTTCGGGATGTACCAATTTAAAGACAGTGACAATTGGCAAAAGTGTGACAGAAATTGAGAAGAAAGCATTTTATAAAAATACTTCTTTAAAGAAGATCACAATTCCGGCAAGCATTCAAAAAATTGGAGCAAGTGCATTCCAAGGAGCGAAGAAACTGAAAAAAATTACGATTCAGACAAAGAGCCTGACGAAGAAAACAGTAGGGAAGAATGCTTTTAAGCAGATTAGCGCCAAGGCAAAAATAAAAGTACCTGCCAATAAAGTAAAGGCTTATAAAAAACTGCTGAAATCCAAAGGCCTTCCATCTAAAGCTTCTGTGAAAAAGTAAAACAAAAGAAAATACAAAGAATGGCAATAATTTTGGGAAAATCGGTTGACGAATGGAAAAATTATGCTATAATAATTGTTAGTGCAATAAAATATTACCCAGACAGTTGAATATGCACAATACGCAACTGGAGGGAGGTTAGGTGTGAGACTATGTCGAATGTAATCGTCAAAGAAAACGAGACTTTAGACAGCGCTTTACGCAGATTCAAAAGAAACTGTGCAAAGGCTGGAATTCAGCAGGAGATTCGTAAAAGAGAACATTACGAAAAGCCAAGCGTAAGACGTAAGAAAAAGTCTGAAGCAGCAAGAAAACGTAAATATAACTAAGAGAATCGTGATAAGAAGAAGCTTGTAAAGGCTTCTTCTTTTTTCGTTGCCGTGTTTTTTTGAAAAAACAACTGCTTGTCCTTTTCTTTATAGTATGCTAAAATATTTAAAGTTTTAGTGATGAAAAGGATTCACTTTGTAAAGAATAGTTCAAAAAGACAGATTTGATGCAGAAAGGTGGTGGATTACGTGAAATCATGTTCCATAACAGATATCGGAATGTGCCGGAAAATGAATCAGGATTATTTTTATGCATCAGAGACGCCGGTGGGTAATCTGCCCAATTTGTTTATTGTAGCAGACGGCATGGGAGGTCATAATGCAGGAGAGTATGCATCTATGCACTCCATAGATACGATGGTAAAAGAAGCAGCAGACTCTTCGAATATGCATCCTGTGGAAGTCCTGGACAATGCCATTCGGAAAGCGAATTATAGGCTGATTGCCAAAGCGATAGAAGATACTTCTATGTGGGGGATGGGGACAACCGTCGTGGCAGCTGTGATCGCAGAAGGCCGTTTATATACGGCAAACGTGGGTGACAGCCGTTTGTATATTGTAAGAGATCATATGATTCAGATTACGAGGGATCACTCCTATGTAGAAGAAATGGTAAGGCGGGGAGAGATTGACAGAGAGGCTGCCAGAACTCATCCGGATAAGAATATTATTACCCGGGCAGTGGGAGCTGTATCTGAAATTGAAATAGACTTTTTTGAAACAGAATTGGAACCGGTTGATCAGATACTTTTATGCTCAGACGGATTGACGAATATGATAGAAGATGAAGAAATCAGCAGAATCATAAAAGATCAGAGAACTCTCCGCGGTGCAGCAGAAGAATTGATCAGAACTGCCAATCAAAACGGCGGAAGAGACAATATAACCGTAATTATAATCGATCCGTTTTCTGACAGAACGTAAGTGGAGCGTTTGGAGAGGAGGAAGAGATGTTAAAAGCAGGAATGTTTGTAGCAGACCGCTATGAAATTATAGGGAAGATCGGCACCGGCGGAATGTCGGATGTCTATAAAGCAAGAGATCATATTTTAGGACGTTTTGTTGCGATTAAAGTGTTGAAACAGGAATTCAGCGAAGATGTGAATTTCGTGATGAAATTCCGTACAGAAGCACAGTCAGCAGCAGGACTGGAGCATCCGAACATTGTCAATATCTATGATGTCGGCAGTGAAGAGGGAATGCACTATATTGTAATGGAGTATGTAGAGGGTGTTACCCTTAAGACTTATATTGAGAAAAAAGGCAGGCTCACTTACAAAGAGGCTGTCAGCATTGCAATCCAGGTGGGCAGGGGTATGGAGGCAGCCCATGCCAAGAATATCATTCACAGGGATATCAAGCCTCAGAATATTTTGATTTCTACGGAAGGAAAGGCCAAAGTAACAGATTTTGGTATTGCAAGAGCCGTTTCTAATAATACAATCAGCGCAGATGTTATGGGTTCCGTGCATTATGCATCGCCGGAGCAGGCGCGCAATGGTTTTGTAGACGATAAGAGCGATATTTATTCCCTTGGTATCGTTATGTATGAAATGGTAACAGGCCGTGTGCCTTTTGACGGAGAGACGACGGTTTCCATAGCGATACAGCATTTACAGGAGGAGATGCCTTCTCCCACAACGTATGCATCAGATCTTCCGATCAGTCTGGAAAAAATAATTTTGAAGTGTACACAGAAGAGTCCGGACCGCCGGTATGGCAGCACCACAGAGCTTTTGGGAGATTTAAAACAGGTTTTGGTGCATCCGAATGTAGATTTTGTAAAAATGGCAGACGGCAGCTTAAACCGCACAAGAGTCATGGACGAGCGGGAAGTCAATGAGATCAAAAATGCCAGAGCTCCCAAGAAAGAAGAAGTGAGAAGAAACTATGAGGAGCCGGAGGAAGATCCGGAAGAAGAGGAAGAAGAAGGAGACGGTTTCTTAAATCCGAGATTAGAAAAAGCCGTAACCATCGGCGGCATTATTGCTGCATTGATTATCGTGGCGATTGTAGTTTATCTGGTGGGAAATATATTCGGTATATTCGGCGGCTCTGATAAGGAAAAGGAACCGGATACAGAGGAACCTTCCGTCATCAATACAGAACACGTCAAAAAGGAACAGGTTACCATGATAAAGGTGACAGGAATGACTTTTGATGAAGCTAAGAAAGCGCTGCGTGAGATTGGACTTGGCATCCGAGAGGCAGGCACCAATTCTTCCGATGAATATGAAAAGGGACAGATTATGTCTCAGGATGTGGAAGAGGGAGAAAAGGTAGATGTCAACACCACCATATATGTATATATCAGCACAGGAGCAGGAGAAGTTCAGATTCCCAATGTTGTGGATTATGACAGTGAAGCGGCGATGAATATGCTTAGGGATCAGGGATTTGATCCGGTGCGCAAATACGAATACAGTGATACGGCGGCATCCGGCAAAGTCATTTCCCAGACGCCTACCGGCGGCACTCCCGGGAAGAAAGGGGATACCGTTACAATTGTAGTCAGCCAGGGCAAAGAAGCAGTTGCAGTGCCGGGAGTATTAAACCGTTCCCAGGAAGAAGCAGTCAATATGCTGACACAGGCTGGCCTGACGGTTACCAGTACCTCCACAGAGCCCAGTGACACGATACCGGCAGGCAATGTCATCAATCAGAGTATCCCAGAGGGCAAATATGTAGACAGAGGAACAGGGATCACCCTTGTCATCAGTTCCGGAAGCAGTAAGACGTATTATTACTGCAAAGCAGAGATTTCTCTTCCCACCAATGCGGAGGTGACATCTGCAGATATTGTATTGACGGCTTCTAACGGTACGCAGTTACAGACATGGTCCGGTGTGAAGAGTTCCCAATTCCCTTATAAGATCAGCGTGGGAGAGATTGAAGACTGTGACAGCGGAACGATCAAGATCACATGGCATTTAGCAGACGGAACTACCAGCACGCAGACAGATAATGTCATGTTTACCAAACAATAACAGGATTTATATGAGAGGAAAGATTATCAAAGGCATTTCCGGATTCTACTACGTACATGCAGTAGAATCCGGAATTTATGAATGTAAGGCAAAAGGAATTTTTCGCAACCGGAAAATAAAGCCCCTAGTGGGAGATAACGTTGAAATTGACGTGTTGGATGAGAAGGAAAAAAAAGGAAATATCATTGATATCATGGAGCGGAAAAACGAATTGCTCCGTCCGGCTGTGGCAAATATTGATCAAGCAGTTTTGATTTTTGCAGCGGCAAAACCAGAACCTAATTACAATCTTTTGGAGCGTTTTCTGGTTATGATGCGCTATCAGCAGATTCCGGTAACTATTTGTTTTAATAAATCTGATTTGTCTGAAAACGCGAAAATGGAAGAGATTGCCGCCGTTTACCGGGAATGCGGTTTTCCCCTTTTGTTTACCAGCGCAGAGAAAAATCAGGGAATAGATGAGCTGTTTTCTCTACTGGAGGGAAAGACAAGCACCGTGGCAGGTCCTTCCGGCGTGGGCAAATCCTCTATTATTAACCGTCTTCAGGATGAAGTGCAAATGGAAACAGGGGATATCAGCAGAAAGATCGGCCGGGGCAAAAATACTACGAGACATTCCCAACTGATCTGCATAAAAGAAAATACTTATATTATGGATACGCCGGGATTTGGTTCTCTGGATCTTCTGGGTATCCGTTCCGATTCATTGTGGAAATATTACGAGGAATTTCTGCCTTATGAACCGGACTGCAGATTCCAAGGCTGCAGCCACATCAATGAGCCGGATTGTGGGATTAAACAGGCGCTTAAGGAAGGTAAGATCCACAGGCAGCGTTATGAAAACTATGTCGGCTTATATCAGGAACTAAAGGAAAATGAAAAATTTGAGTGGAGGAAGTTATGAATTGTTTGTCACCCTCTTTGTTATCGGCAGATTTTGCCAATTTGGGAGAGCAGGTTGCCCTGTTGGATGCAGCAGGCGCCCAGTATGTGCATATTGATGTAATGGACGGAATGTTTGTTCCAAGCATTTCTATGGGACTTCCGGTGATTAAGTCCATCCGTCCTGTCAGCGATAGGATTTTTGATGTTCATTTGATGATACAGGATCCGGATCGCTATATTGATGATTTTGTTAATGCAGGAGCAGATATTATTACCGTACATGCCGAGGCCTGTACCCATTTAGACCGTTCCATTCAGAAAATCAAAGAAAAAGGGATTCTGGCAGGTGTTGCGCTAAATCCAGCAACCTCTTTAAGCGCAGTAGAATATGTACTGGGTGAAGTGGATATGGTTTTGGTTATGACTGTAAATCCCGGGTTTGGCGGACAGAAATTAATCCCGTATACCATAGATAAAATCAGAGATTTGAGAAGTATGCTGGATGAAAGAGGATTAAAAACAGATATTGAAGCAGACGGCGGCGTAACACTGGACAATGTGGGAAAAGTGCTTGGGGCCGGGGCGAATATTGTAGTGGCAGGAAGCGCGGTTTTTGGCGGAGACATAAAAGAAAACGTTGAAAGTTTCCTGCAATATATGGCGGAACAGGAACAAAGATGAGAAGAGCAGTGATGATAGCCGGAGGAGAAATCGAAAGGGATTTCTGTCTGGCATATATAGAGGGTTATGCATTTGAATATAAGGTTGCAGTGGATTCCGGTTTGGAGTTTTTTTATGATACCGGGATAAAGCCGGATCGGATCGTCGGGGATTTTGATTCCGTTGATCCAAAGGCGCTTTCCTTTTTTGAAGAGCAGGGAGAAACAGAGTGGGTGCGTTTGATTCCGGAAAAGGATGATACGGATACAGAGGCGGCATTGCGAGGCCTGATTTCGGACGGATATGAAGAGATTCATATTCTGGGGGGCATTGGGAGCAGACTAGACCATACGCTGGGAAATATCGGGCTTTTGGGAATTGGTCTTAAAACGGGAACCAAAATTCTGCTGGCAGATTCCCGTAACAGAATCTGTATGATCAACAGAGGAATTACGATTAGCAGAAAGGAACAGTATGGAAAATATATTTCGTTGCTGCCTTTTACGCCGGAGGTTACGGGGATTACTTTAACGGGTATGAAATATCCCCTTGCGGATTATACTATGGTTTCTCATACTACAATCGGAATCAGCAATGAAATCGTGGAAGAGGAAGGGAGGATTTCATTGAAGGAAGGGATTCTGCTGGTGTTTGAGACGAAGGATTGAAAATAATTCTGAATTTTGAAGTGTATAGAGCAAAAACAGGGCTGCCTGGGGCAGCCCTGTTTTTGTGTCGTGTTACAGTAAAAGATCTTTATTCGCAGCATATTCTTCAGCAAAATGCGCTGCTATAGCTCCGTCTGCGGCAGCAGTTATAATTTGACGGACTGCTTTTGTTCTGACATCTCCGGCGGCAAATACACCGGGCAGGCTTGTTTTTGTAGTTTCATCTGCAATGATATATCCTTGGTCATCCAGCGCCAGCTGTTTGTCTAACAGCTTTGTTGCAGGACTTCGGCCGATGCTGATAAATAAACCGTCCAATTCGATTTCTTTTGAAGTGCCGTTATTGTTCTTGAGCAATACGCCCCTGAGCTTTTGGTCATATAAAAAATGCTCCACCTGTGAATTCCATAAAAATTCAATATTTTCGGCTTTCCTAAGAGGTTCGTGATAAATCTTTGCGGCTCTCATTTGGTCCCGGCGATGTATCACATATACTTTATGGCATATTTTGGAAAGAAGTAAAGCATCTGCCGCAGCAGAATTTCCGCCGCCCACAACAGCGACCGTTTTATCCCGATACAACATACCGTCACAGGCAGCGCAATATGCAACGCCCCTGCCTGTGAGTTTTTCTTCCTCTGGAATTCCTAAATGTCTATGGTCGGCGCCTGTTGCTATGATGACGGTTTTGGCATAATATTCGCCGGTGTCAGCCGTTATTTTCTTAGGCGCTGCCTGCAAATCAACCGACAGAACTTCTGTTCTGACTGTCTGCGCGCCGAATTGTTCGGCTCCCTGCTGCATTTTAGAACCCAGCGTAAAGCCGTCGATTCCTTCGTCAAAGCCGGGATAGTTATCAATCTGCTGTGTCTGTGTCATCTGGCCGCCTGCCGCAAATTTTTCAAGCACAAGGGTGTCAAGTCCGCTTCTTACGGCATATAATGCTGCCGTATATCCTGCAGGCCCGCCGCCGATTATGATCGTATCATAAATTTTGTTTTCCATGAAAAGCTCCTTTATCCCAGCATATCAAGGATTCTTGTTTTGGGTATGGCGCCTGTTGACTGATTCACAATTTTACCGTTTTCCATTACAAAGAGGGAAGGGATGCTCATCACCTGGAAGGAAGATGCCAGATCCTGCTGTTCGTCGATATTTATCTTGCATACTTTATATTCGGGATGTTCCTTTGCAATCTCTTCTACAATAGGGCTGACCATGCGGCAGGGATTGCACCAATCGGCATAAAAGTCCAGAAGGACTTTCTTGTCACTCTTCAATACCTCATTTTCAAAGTTGTTCTTATCAATGTTTACAATAGACATAATAAAATCTCCTTTTCCTCATTTATTAAAAAAATTTTGTTATTCTAGTGTTTACAATATGATGCATTTTTTATTCCGGTTCCGTGATAGTGTTACAAAGTATTGCTTTGTTTTTATATTTAATGTTTTTTGCCCTGCAGATCCTACAATTTACTTTTGAGTCTTGACATGCTATACTGTCAAAGATGTTAGGGCTCTTTTTGAAAAGGAGCCGCTTCAAACAGTATTGTTTATCCGGCTTGGTAGAATTTCAGATGCTTTGGTGGAAGTGGATGAATATCTGAAAGATATTGATAATATAGTAACCAGCGATATGATCGAGAAAAACGGAGGAAGAGAAAATGTACTATCAGACATTTTACAAATCTCCTGTAGGGAATATGGTCATTGTATGTGACGAGGAGCAGAAATATATTACAGGTTTGTGGATAGAAGGGCAGAAATATTATCAGGACACGCTGACCGAAGAGCCGGTCACAAAAGAAGATATTCCTGTGCTGCAAAAAGCAGAAGATTGGCTGGATGCCTATTTTGAGGGGAAAAAGCCGAAGATATCAGCACTTTTGCTGAAACCGGCAGGAAGCGGATTCCGGCAGATCGTGTGGGAGATTTTATGCCGGATTCCTTACGGGAGTGTAATAACTTACGGCGAGATTGCGAAAGAGATGGCGTCAAAAACAGGAAAGAAAACCATGTCGGCTCAGGCGGTGGGCGGCGCCGTCGCGCATAACCCCATATCTGTTA
>CAYQRG010000051.1:0-10036 GCA_964419645.1 uncultured Eubacterium sp. | reverse complement strand
CCTACGGATTCTTTGCTGGTGGCCCAGATCTTGCCGCCGTGATCTTCCAGAATCTTTTTCACAATGGAAAGACCGATTCCGCTGCCGCCAGTAGCAGAATTCCTGGAAGCATCTGCCCTAAAAAACCTCTCAAATATATACGGTATATCCTTTGCCGCAATTCCTCTTCCGTTATCTTCTATCTCCACCTGAATAAAATCACCTACATCCTTAATTCGTATATTGATCAGTCCCTGCTGCTTATCCAGATATTTCACGGAATTGCCAATGATATTATGAATTACTCTCCTTAGCTGTTCCGGATCGGCAATAATCATTACATCGTTGTCCACATAGTTAAAGTAAGTCAAACCGATATGCTTTGTCTCTAAATCCATGCCGACTTCTTCTATACAGTCGTTAAAATATTCCGCTACGTTTAATTTGTTATAATTATAAGGGATTCTGTTGGTGTCAATTTGGGAATATAATGTAAGCTCATTAAGCAGCGCATCCATTTCATTTGCTTTATTGTTAATCGTTCTAAGGTATTTCTCCTGTTTCTCCGGCGTATTGGCCACACCGTCTAAGAGGCCTTCTGAATACCCCTTCACCGCCGTAATCGGCGTTTTTAAATCATGGGCAATGTTACGGATCAGTTCCCGGTTCTCCTGCTCGCTGGCAATCTGCTGTTCCGAAGATTCTTTCAGCCGCTTGCGCATCTCCTCAAAGCTTCCGCACAACTCGCTGATCTCGTCGTTCCCCTCTCGTTCAATCGTAAAATCCAGATTGCCCTGCTGTATGTTCACCGTTGCAGCTTCTAACTCTTTGATTGGCCGAATAATTCCCTGATAAATCCAGATAATCAACATAGCCGCTGTCAAAACCAGAATAATCAAAATAGAAATGCATACATCCAGAAACAGCCTCTGCACTTCCGGCAAAACCTCATAAGAAGTCGTAATAATAAACGCGCTGCCCCGGTCGCCATCTGTAAAATAGAAGTCAATCTGCTTAATCAGAATCTCTTCATCTCCATCCACATAAATTCCGGATACGGCATCCTCTTCTTCCTGGACGTCTTCTCCGTAACCCGGAAGATCCTTCTCCTCTAAATCAGATTGCATTCCTTTATATATAATTTCATCTTCTTTTCGGACAATCAAATAGGAATATTTGTCCTTCAATTCTCTGTTTATATTATCTAAAAAAGCTTTTTCCAAAAAATGATCCGGATTCCCGGTTGCCTCTTCCAATAACCTTTCAAAATTTCGCTTTGTATACCGGTTTAAAAGCTGTACCGGATTCGTAAGATACGTATAGGTTCCTGCTTCGATGCCATAGGTTGTCTCAATTGCCCGAATCTGAAACCTCTGAAAACCCCAGATTACAAAAATTGCCAGCAAAATCGGCACAAATATAATAATGCAAAAGGAAATTGTAAGTCTTGTTTTTAATTTCATACGAATCTCCTTTCATCCCTTGCTCATCGCCAAAAAAGCCATAGGGACTTAAATGAAAAGTCCCTATGGCTTATTATATCATGAAATTTTCCAAATCCTATTAAAAAATTAAAATATATTCTAAATTTTTCATAAATTGAATTACAGATATTTCTTCAAATCTTCTGCTTTATCCAGTCTTTCCCATGGAAGATCCAGATCATTCCGGCCAAAATGTCCGTATGCAGCAGTCTCTCTGTAAATCGGACGTCTCAAATCCAGCATCTTAATGATTCCTGCAGGCCGAAGGTCAAAGTTCTCACGAACAATCTCTACCAGTTTTTCATCGGATACTTTGCCTGTGCCAAAAGTGTCTACCATAACAGATGTGGGCTGCGCAACACCGATTGCATATGCCAACTGAATTTCGCATTTGTCTGCAAGTCCTGCCGCAACAATATTCTTAGCCACGTAACGAGCTGCATAAGCTGCGGAACGGTCTACTTTGGTACAGTCTTTTCCGGAAAAAGCTCCGCCGCCGTGACGGGCATATCCGCCGTAAGTATCTACGATAATCTTACGTCCTGTCAGTCCTGCATCTCCCTGAGGACCGCCGATTACAAAACGGCCGGTAGGATTAATAAAAATTTTCGTATTGTCATCTACCATTTCTTTGGGCAGAATGGGATCTAAAACATATTTCTTCACGTCTTCATGAATCTGTTCCTGTGTCACTTTCTCATCATGCTGAGAAGAAATCACAACTGCTTCCAGACGACTCGGTCTGCCATTCTCATCATACTCCACAGATACCTGGGATTTTCCGTCTGCTCTTAAATAGCTTAAAGTGCCATCTTTTCTTACTTTGGTAAGCTGCTGTGCCAGTTTATGCGCCAAAGCAATGGGATACGGCATATATTCTTCTGTCTCATTGACTGCGTAACCAAACATCATACCCTGATCTCCGGCGCCGATTGCTTCGATTTCTTCATCCGTCATAGTATTCTCTTTGGCTTCCAGCGCTTTATCCACTCCCATTGCAATATCTGGCGACTGTTTATCCAGCGCAGTCAAAACCGCACAGGTATTGCCGTCAAATCCCTTTTCGGAGCTGTCATAGCCGATCTCATTGATCGTTTTCCTGACGATTGCGGGAATGTCTAGATTGGCTTTGGTGGTAATCTCACCTGTGACCAAAACAAATCCTGTGCAAGATGCTGTCTCACAGGCTACGCGGCTCATGGGGTCCTGTGCCATGCAGGCATCTAAGACCGCATCGGAAATCGCATCGCAGATCTTATCCGGATGTCCTTCTGTTACTGATTCAGACGTAAATAATCTTTTTTCCATTTTCAGTTCTCCTCTCTTAACTCGTCTGTCCGATTCCATCCAACATCGCTTTCTTAAAAAGGAGCTAAAAAAATCCGCTTATAGAATAAGCGGACCGGATTCTTTGCAATCGAAAATCAAATCCTCTTATTGTTCGAATTCTCGCTCAGGTTGGCACCTTCCTGTAAGGGGTTGCCGTGACTTCACAGATCCTATGTATCTCCATCACTCTGAATAAGGGAAAGCTATATGATTGAAATGTAAATCGTTTTCTTTTTTGCAAACATTATGCTACGCCCTTTTTCTACATTTGTCAAGGTTTTTCACGAATTAAAATAAATCATTGCGGAACCTCTCGTTTCGTTTTATAATGAAATCAAATAACCTGATTATTCACATCCATTTTATTACCACAAAGGAGTGTTCAATATGCAGACTGTGAAAACTACACAATTGCAGGAAGGCATGGTAACTGCTTCTCCTGTTATGACCAAAAGAGGCTTGTTGATTGTTGACGAAGGAAACACTTTAACGAATGCCACGATTGCGCGTATCGCATTCTATGACATCAACTGCATAGAAATCGAAGATTATGAAGAGCCAAAAGAGGAACCAGAGGACAGCTCCACGGAACCAACCTATTCCCAGAGGATCATCTCTTCTTCGGAATTCCAGAAATTCCAAAAGGATCATTCCGCTGCTGCCAATGCATTAAAAGAATCTCTTTCTTCTGTTCTTGCGAAGGAAAAAGAGCCGGATCCAAAGCAGTTATACCAGATCCTACAGTCTCTGTTATTTGAGACGACCTCTTCCATTGAACTGTTTGATTTCCTGCACAATATGCGTGCCAATGACGACAGCATCTATGCCCATTCCATTAACGTGGCATTGATTTCCCATATGCTGGGACACTGGCTGGATATGTCAGAAGATAATCTGATCATTCTGACAGCCGCAGCTCTGATGCATGATATCGGAAAGACGAAGATTCCTGTAGAAATTTTAAACAAACCTGGCAAATACACAGATGAAGAGTTTGAACTGGTCCGTAAACATCCTACTTTTGGATATGAAATTTTACTGCCCTATGAACAGTTAGATCCACGGATCAAAAATGCTGCCCTGATGCATCATGAACGTTGTGACGGCCATGGCTATCCCAACAATATGACATTTAACAATATTGATGATTTCTCCCAGATCATTGCCATTGCGGATGTATATGACGCCATGACTGCTGCGAGATCTTACCGCGCTCCTCTGTGTCCTTTCCGTGTAATTGCAGATTTTGAACTGGAAGGATTTCAGAAGTTCAATCCGAAATTCATCCTGACTTTCTTAGAGCGAATCGCCTACACCTATCAGAACAATCGCGTTCTGCTCACAGACGGAAGAAGCGCCAATATCATTATGCTGAATAAGCAGTTTCTTTCAAGGCCCATTGTAGGTGTTGCAAACGGCACCATTGATCTTTCCAAAACGCCGGATCTTGGCATTCAGGCTCTTTTGTAAGCAGTATCTTTCCAAACAAAAAAATGATCCCCTGAGGTATGCGCCCCAGGGGTTTTCTTTCTACAGACCTTTTTTAATGCCTGCCTTTTTCAATTGTTTTTTCAGCTTACTGTTCTTTTTCAAATTCTTCGGCAACTTAATCTTAATGCTCTTTGCTGTTTTCTTAAACGCCGAACCGCCCACTTTACTTAACTTCGACTTGTTCTTTACAGTGACTTTTGAAAGTTTCTTGCAGTTATAGAACGCTTTCTTGCCAATGGTTTTCACATCTTTTCCAATCACAACGCTCTTTAGATTCTTACATCCGGCAAATGCCTGAGCACCAATGCTCTCTACAGAATCCCCAATCGTTATTTTCTTCAATGTGTTAGAAGATGCAAATGCTTTTGCAGCAATTTCAGTAACGGTATAAGTATCTTTTCCAAATGTAACGGCAGACTTGATTGTCATATTCGCAGCAGAACCACCGGTCACGACAACGGTCTTCTTAGCCGTATCTGTAACAACATAGGAGACACCGTCTATCGTCTGGCTGTCACCGGCTTTCACTGCATTTTTCTCATTTTCTTTCTTCACTTTTTCTGCTGTCAATTTTGTCGAGGAGTCTTTTACTTTATCAAACAACTCCTGAAGTTTTTCTGTTTCTACCACCTCTGTATTCTGAATATATGCCAAGGCTGCTGCATATGCTTCTTTAAATGCGTTCCAGGACGACAGATCCGTTGCATTCGACTCGTATTCTGCTTTTACCTTTTCCAGAAGCGTTTCCAGATCTTCTTTTGCCTTTTCTGCCTCCGTATCTCTTACTGTAAAATGATAGGTGACGTCATCTATAACAATGTCGGCCTCTCCTGCTGCTTTTGCCGTAATCTTAAAGCCTCTCTCTGTCGGATTCACAAGCTTTGTGGAATTGGCTATGCCGTTTTCCGGATATAGTACAAATACATGTTCATTCCAGATATAAGAAATCAGATATTGCTTTTCTGAGGTAATGCTGCTTACTGCCTGATATCCCGGAAGAATATCATCGTCTGATACTGTCTCCTGTTTCTCTAACAGTTTCAGATCATAGCTTGCATGCTGTCCATAAGGACTTGCGCCATGTGTCGTTCCTGCCTTTTGGTCTGTGCCATATGAGCGGAAATTCATTTCCCTATAATAAAATACGAGACTTCCAATTGGAGAATTTGGTCCCTTATCTTCCTTTAAACTCACATTCGGATTAGTTGTCGGCAATGCCTCTGCTCTTGCAAGACGGAATGTATTATCACTGCCTGCAGTCGCTTTTATCTTCGCAGAATCTTCTGAGAAAAAAGCATTTGCCCGTTCCGGATTGGACAGATATAAATCTCCATGAGAAACAATCCAGTTGGAATCAGAAGCAGTAAACGTAAATTCAGCATCCGAAAGGTTGATATCCTCATTCACTTCTTCTGCATAACCATCCAGAGAAAATGCCCGATCTGCAACATGGTCGAACAGTCCTTCTTTGATACGGTCTATCTTTTCAATCCCCAACGTATTTCCTCCGTCTAATACAGTCTCTAAAGATTCCGTCGGAACAAAATAGTCCTCTCCCTTTTCCAGTGCAATGGATTCAAAAGGATCTGCTACGTTGATTTTGTATGCCACTCCATCGATTGTTACGTTTGTCCGGCCTTCTTCAACACCGGTAATCAAAATCACATCGGGATTTACCGCCGCAAGCTTTGTATGCGCACCTGTGCCTCCATTGACAGGATACAATACAAATATGCTATTGTCTGTCCACTGATAAGTAATCAGATATTTACCACCATCTGTAACCTCCGATGCGCGAGTATATCCCGGAATAATATCCTGATCCGATTCCACATTCTGTTTTTCTAACAGAATCATCTTAGCAGGTTTACCCGGATCACTACTTTGGGAATTAAAATCCATATTTGTTTCATAAAAGAATATCGGTCTTGCACCATTCTTGATCTTAAATGTCTTCGTTCCATCACTTTCTGTTTCCGGGGTAACTGTCATTGTACACTCACTTGAACTGAACATATTACCCGCATCATGATTTTCAATATAGAGTCCTGTATCCTCATTATAAATTTTCCAACTGTTCGCTGTGTTTGTCTCTTGAAAAGTAAATTCTGCATCCTCTATCTGAATTTCTTCATTCAACTGAGAAGCAAAGCTGTTCAAACTAGAAGTTACATTGGAAATATGATCCCGTAAAAAGCTGCCGTCTTTAACCGCCTTTTCTATATTGATCACCGACTCATCTTCTGCTTTCAAAATCTCCGGATCTTCTCCACAGAGTACTTCATAAGGCTTACCGTCTTTTTTCAATTCTACATCAATTGCGCCATTGCCAATCAACTCTTCAAAATCATAAACATCATAATACAATGTGGAATGATTCGGTTCCCAGAGCATTGCAATTCGACCATCTTTCATCTCTGTCATACAAGAATATACAAAGCCATCTTTTCCGCCAGGAACGTCAAAGGTATGATAAAGCGTCATCGGATTGCCTTTTGCTGTATCATCCACCAAAAAAGTAAAGATTTTACCGTTTAAGCGACTGTCACTTGTCAATCCACTGCCTCCGCCAGAGCGGGCAACCAAAATCACCTGCTTGCCATCAATTTTCTTGGAATACAAAACAGCAGAAACGTTAATACTGCTTTTTACGCTGACATTTGTGCTCACATAAGTTCCTACATCATAGGTTCCCTGGTCATTTTTTGTAAAATCTGCATAACGGATCACGTTGCCGCCGCCACGATAAAACATACGTAGGGTACCGTCTTCTAACTGCACAATCTCGTCTTCCGAGCTGCCATCTGCAATATCATCTGTACGCTCCCAGTTCTCACCGTCTATCGTATAGATCATGCTGGCATGCTCGCCATTTTGTGCACTGTAAAGGCCAATTGCAATTTCACCATCTTTTGTTACGATTCCTTTACCCGGGGAAACCAAAATCGCATTTTCACCTTCACGCTTAATCTGGTCTGTAATATCCCTAGGATGTTCCCACGTCCTGCCGCCGTCTGTCGATTTAACCACCCAGATATAGTCAATATGATAGACATGGTATGAAGAATCTCTATAAAAACAGTTCTGCTGCACTTCTACATCCGCTCTGTTTACCTGTGGCTGTGTCAAAGTATCTTTATACTCTCCGTTTTCGATCTCGTAGATATTGTACCATTCATCTACACCAAAACCTGTGGATGTGCTGTCTGCTCTCTTCAATATCTCCGCATAACCTTCATCATTAAAATCTCCCACATAATAGGGATAATCCGTCAGATTTGTATCGGTCGGTCTTGTCGTTACTTTTCCGTAATTGTCTGTCAAAGCCAAATACCGTTTGTTGTTGACGGTTACATAACCGGTTCCCTGCCCCACCGTTCCATACATGGTCGTACTTCCGGTAGGATTCACATCTGCAATAAAATAAATCGTTCCATCCGGCCCCTCAATCGCACCCGGATCAATCACCGTTGTCGCTGCCCGGCTCGCATAACCATAGCTGTCTGGAAAATAAATCGGAAAACTATAATTCCAGGTTTTTCCTCCATCGCTAGATACGGAAGCCATAGAATCAATACCGCCGCCGTCATTCCATTCTTCCCATCTGGCATCTGCCGCAGCAAAAAGATGCTCGCCTTCCTCTTTTGCTTCCTCGCTGTATCTAAGAGAAATCAGTGTCGGAATACGAAAATTCTCATTTCCTGCCGTAAACGGTGCAAAAGGCTGTTCATAGGTCAGTGTATCCTCTGACGCTGGAATGCTGCCCGCTTTTCTTGCCTCTGGTATGCTTTTCGCTTTTTCCGGAAGTGCCGGTACAGAAGCAGGATATTCCGCTGCCGCTGTCAGTTCTGCCGGAACAAAAGAGATAAACATAGCCATAAACAGACCAATACTAATACCCTTTTTCCACAATTGCCCTGCTTTTTTTAAATGCATAGAACCCCTCCTATTTTATCTTATTCTATATGGTTATTATAAAAAATGTAGACTTGTATTTCAAGAGATTTCATTTTATTGTTTTATTACTTATTTCAACTTACGTCCCAGCAAAAAATCCCCTCAGAAACACCCTGTTCCCGAGAGGATCATCTATCTACCTCGCCTGCCTATGAAACTTTCAATTTAAACTTTACAATCTCTTTCTCCGTTGCCACCTTCTCAATCTGCGCTCCCAGCTGCATCAGCTTTTTATCAAAATCCTCATAACCCCGTTCTATATAATAGATATCATCTATGATCGTAATCCCTTCTGCCGAAAGCCCCGCAATCACAAGGGCGGCTCCGGCCCGAAGATCCGGTGCGCTGACCTGTGCGCCTGTATAATTCCCCACACCGGTCACAATAGCAATATTGCTCTCAACTTTAATTGACGCTCCCATACGTGTCAATTCATCTACATATTTAAAACGATTCTCAAAAATACTTTCTGTCACGGTGCTGGTTCCTTCGGAAATACCAAGAACCACCGACATCTGAGGCTGCATATCCGTAGGGAATCCCGGATAGGGAAGCGTGGTCACCTGAGTATGATGTAACGGCTTAGACGCCACAACACGCACCGCATCATCCAGTTCCTTAACTTCACAGCCAATCTCCAGCAATTTGGCGCTGATGGCCTCTAAGTGCTTTGGAATAACATTCTTAACTGTGATGTCGCCCCTTGTGGCTGCTGCCGCAAACATAAAGGTTCCGGCTTCGATCTGATCCGGAATAATGGAATACTCCGTCTTATGCAGCTTCTCCACGCCGGAGATACGAATCACATCTGTTCCGGCGCCGCGAATATTGGCTCCCATGCTGTTCAGGCAGTTCGCAACATCTACCACATGAGGCTCTTTAGCCGCATTTTCAATTGTCGTCTTCCCTTCTGCCATGGCTGCTGCCATCATAATATTAATGGTCGCTCCCACAGAAACTTTATCCAGATAAATATGGGTTCCCTTTAATTCTTCTGCTTCAGCCGAAATCAATCCATGCTGAATATCTACTTTGGCGCCCAATGCCCGAAATCCTTTTAAATGCAGATCGATCGGACGGCTGCCGATATCACAGCCTCCGGGCAATGCCACTTCTGCTTTCTTATATTTGCCAAGCAGGGCTCCCAACAGATAATAAGACGCCCTGATTTTCTTAATATATTCATAATCTACGCTGAGGTCACGGATCATCGCTCCATTGATCTTTACCGTATGCGCATCTATTCTGTCTACCACACCACCGATTCCTGCAATGGCATCCAGCATTACATTAATATCTCTTACGTTCGGAAGATTTTCTATTGTAACAGTTTCATCCGCCATAATAGCCGTTGCCAATATAGCGAGTGCAGCATTCTTAGCTCCCCCGATTTCCACTTCGCCAACCAGCGGACTACCGCCTTTAATAATATACTGTTCCATATCGCACCTCTATGTTCAACAATCTATTGCAATTCGATTTTCATCTCGTTTTAATCATTTAATACAAATATTAATTATAGTGACATGAACTTTCCTTTGTCAAGATTTTTCTACATATGTAACAAGTTTAACATTTTGGTAATATTTACTATACTACATTTGGGGCAAATTTACCATATGGCAGCCCCCTTTTGTTACATATATTATATTCCCTCGTATTTCTTTTGTTACAGTATCTGCAAAATCCTCCGTATCATACTTCTTTGCATCAAATACAAATCATTTTACTCCGACTGGACGAACTGGCTGTTGTAAAGTTTGGCATAAAATCCTTTTTTTTCTAACAGGGATTCG
>CAYQRG010000050.1:0-10165 GCA_964419645.1 uncultured Eubacterium sp. | reverse complement strand
CAATATCAGTAATTCGTGCTTGCAATTCTCGACTTTTTCTATCTTCATTCTTAAAAGCTTTTTGTAATGATCCTATATACCTTCCCACCTCATTTTGATAATCATAAATACAACTTCTTCCCGAAAACAAACCTCTTATCCCTATATAGTTTTTATGTTCAGGTTCACTTGGAAAACTATAATTATCCGGATTTTTTTTACTATCAACAGTGTAAGAACGCTGATCATTATATGCTTTATCAATCTCTCTGCCACTTTCTGCATATTTCGCCCTTATTTCTGCTAATTTCTGTTCCTTCAAATTAAATTGCTTTACTTCATTTATAGCTTCGTCATATCTCTCTTTAAAATCTTCATGAGCACAATATGCAATCACACAAAGATCTATGCACTTCAATGAATTAATATAGCTATTATTAAAAATTAAAAACCGGACAAAACTTAAAATAAATATCAGGATATCTATCCATAAACGACTTTGATTCCAATGAATGTAAATAAAATAGATAAATGCTCCAATCGAAATAAACTCCATGAAATATATTTTAAATCCAGAATCAAAATCATCTCTCTTATCATTTACTGTTGTCACTAGTATAACCAGTACTTGCAGAAATTGTCTGGCTGTAAAAATCATACTTATATCCAAAATAAAATTATGGACTGTTAAACCACATGTATCTTCTATCCAATCATATAAATATTTTGATGCTAAAACATACAAAAATACTCCAATCGCAATCCATACTAAACGTTTCAATAAGAAACGACCTTTAATGTCTCTTCTACATGACTTTCTCAACCCAATCATCTTCTTGTTCCTTCCCTCATTTTCCTTTCCTATTGTCACCACATTACAAACTGCTCGTCCACACCCTGACCACAATGTTTGCATTTACATAATTTTATAATTCTCCGTTTTAATGTTTCTGCTATTCCAAGCTGTTTCTGACAATACGGGCAAATGCCCCGAAGATATTGGGGCTGCCTTGTAAATCCTGCCTGTTTCATATTTCCGTTTCAAACCTTTCCTCTACTTGTTTCTATTATTTTCGCCTCTACATCTCTATACCCTCCATAAGACTTTTTCACATCATTCATTTTTGTCCTATTATAAGACAAATAAAGACATTTTTTATATTACCATAAATATTATTTTATGACAAGCCAAAAAGAGGTATCCTATGAAACGACTGACCACCACAACAACCCAAAAATCCAATATGATCGGCTCCCGACTAAAGCAATTCCGCCTGGAACAAAAACTAAGCCAAAAGGAACTCTCCGACCGCTTAGAGACAGAAGCTGTCTATATCTGCCGTGGTTCCATATCACGCATCGAAGACGGCAGCAGAACCGTTACCGATTTAGAATTATATGGACTATCCAAAATCCTCGGCAAACCGATCGAGTCTTTTTTTGAAGAATATCCTTCCTAAAAAAGATTTGATTCGTCTGTCCATAACATTATGACACAAACCTTTCCACACAAGTAAGCTGCGTCCCTACATCTACCGGGCAGCCCTCCGATGCATACCACACCTGCATCGCTCCATTGTCCAGATAACAGAAAACCATTTCTTCCCCATTCTCCATCAAACACTGGACATACACATTACTTCCTACCCTGCCAAACAAATATAACATCCCATTTTGATCTCCAATCGAGACATTGCCAACCTCACCATATGCACTGCAATAATCAATATCGGAATAAATGCTGATTGCAATTTCCTGATCTCCACCGCTCCACCTTCCTGCCATGGAACATACATTATCCCACGAACCGCCGGTATAAATATCCATGGCACCATTCTCATCATGAACTGCCTGCATCCAAAAAATAAGCGTGGAAAACTGTTCATAAGTCAAAAGTCCGTTATACCATTCTGCCTCCGGTGCATCCCACCTGGTTGCCGTATAAATTTTTCCGCTCTCCATAATCGGCGGTGCATACATCGTCTGTCCATCATCCACAGTGCTTGCCAACATTTCATCGAATGTGCCGCATTTCATCTCTCCGGAACTCTCGTCATTCACCATAACAGGACATGGATTGTAACCGTCTGCATAGCCCCTGTAAAGAATCGGGTACAAAAGATCCATCCCCATTTGTGCTGCCTGATTTTCAATCTGGTCGGTTTCTGTTTTCTCTTCCGGTTCTGCTGATTCCAAATCAGCTGCACCTATATCCTCTTCTTCATCACTCGAAAGTGTTCCAATACCGTCATTCGAATCGTAACTTTCAAACACTTTCATTAACAAAAGTCCTCCGACTAATTCTGCCTGCGGCTCATCATCTAAAGATACGGCGTACATTTCAAATGTTCCTTCCTCATAAGAAAGTAAAAACTGTATGCCAAAATCCGTCGTTTCTCCGTCAAAGATACAGTTTCCATGAAATTCTACCACATCCTGCTCTTTTTCCGATTTAAAATATTTCCATCGACCATTTTCAAAAAAAGCGTCAAATGCATCTCCGTAGCTAATCTTGGGATAAGCCTGCGGTGTTCCGCTTTTTACCATACGGATATATTTTGTTGATCCTTCCAGCATATCCGAATTGATTGCCAAATAGCCGAAAATCACTGCACTGACTGCTGATACCACAAATAAGATCCGCTTTATTTTGGACAATCGCTCATTATATCTTTCATTTTCATATGCATTGACAGGTGCATCCGGTGCTAAATATTTCAGAAGGCAGCCTGCAATTGACTCTTTCTCCAAAGCTGCCTTATAATTGTCTTTGTCGGATATAAGGGTAAGCTCCCCTTCTTCATTTTTGCAAAATCTATGCCCGCAGCGTTTCCCCTGAATGCATACGTTTCCATTTTCATCCGTATACGCGTTTTTGACTGCAGAACAATGCATCCCATTCACTGCTTTCATCAATGCCTGATCGTTATTTACACTTATCAGCTTTAAATATTCCCCTGCCAGGATATTTTTCTTCGCATTTACTCTTGGCAGTGCAATTTCTAAAAACACATAGACTGCAATACAGGCAACTAAAACAACACCTGCACACATATATACCAAGCTCCAGACGCTGACGCTCCCATCAAGAACAGCCGAAATCTCCCTAAGCAGATTGCGTCCGACTAGAAGCAGATAACAAACTGCCAGTACTTTTCCAATCATGCTCCACATCTTTTCTCTGCTTCGAACTTTCTGTGTCATCTGGGACAGTTCCTCAAACCCTCCCCGGGTTTCGATTCCGGATCCATCCGGCCGTTTCTGATTTTCCATTTCCATCTCTATGGTTTGTCCGTACTCTTCTCCATTCGTATCACCTTTCACAGGATCAAGCTGGCCTCTCGAAGTATTCTTCTGCGCATTACCGCTGCCCTCCTGCATCTTTCCCACGCCTGTCCTTGTTCCACATGCCGGACAAAACTGCATATTGTCTTCCAATTCTTTTCCACAATTTGAACAAAACATATGTATATCCCCTTTTCAAGTATAACTTATGCGCTTTCATTTTATCCTATATTAGAGTTGTTTTCAATCCTTTTTTGTTGTTTGTATCATGATCAGTTTTCTTGATACAATAGAAATAGTATGCAGGAGAATAATGATGAATAATTTAAAATCTTTACGGCTTGCCAAAGGCTTAAGCCAGCAGGCACTTGCCAAAAAACTTGGTATCAGCCAGCAGTCTATTCACAAATATGAAAATCATATTACAGAACCTGATTTTCATATGCTAAAAACCATGGCCGATTTTTTTGATGTTTCCATTGACTATCTCATCGGCTATTCTTCTTATGCACATAAAGTCGAAAAAGTCCAGGAAACGGATTTAAACGAAGACGAGCTTCGTTTTCTCTGCAAATACCGTTCCCTTACTTCTTCTTCCAAAAAAGTTTTCCAACAACTCATGGATGAATTACTGCAGAATCTGCAAGACACATAACTTATATTTTTTTCTTTATAATAACATATAGGTTGGACATGTTTTGTCCATTGTGAAATTTTTAATTAATTTTTACAATTTCTATGCGATCCCCTTGGCTTCTCAGCCACATATCTATCCCCTTTCCGAAGGTTTCTGCACTAATCAGAAATCTTCCGTCCTCCTCTCTTAAAATTTCTGCTGTGGGCAAGCGGTCTAACACTGCTTCTGCATTTACGCCCCGATACCAGAATTCTGCTTTCCGCATGCGTCCGCCCTGCATAAACTGAATCCTCTTGCGGTATTCACCTTCTTCAAAACGATCCTTATAAAGAAAATGAAACTGCTCTTTCAACACCTCTAATTTCTGAATCCTGTCAATCCGATATATGGTCGGAAATTTATCATTGGCATTTTCAAACTCCGCTTCCCTGTCAATATTTTCAATATGTGCCGCCAGATAAAAATAATATTCAGAAAACATGATCGCAAGGGGCTGCACCTTGCGGTTGACAACTTTTAAATCCGAACCTCTTTCATATGTGATTTCAATATATCTATGTTTTTGAATAGCAATTCCAATTTCCCACATAAGAGGCAAAAATGGTTTTTTATTCTGCAGCTCTATATAATGAAATTTTTCATTACTAATTAATTCTCCCACAAGATCCTGATTTTTCTGAGGAACGCAGCAGGATGCCAAACGGTCCAAAATACTCACCATTTCCTTTCTAGGAAGCGCCCGGCTGTCTATAAGTATTTTCGTAACAGCCAGAATTTCTTCATTGGACAGCATTTTGCATTCCAACTGTTCAATTCGATATCCATGCCGGCTATGGTCATATACAAGCTGTTTTCTGCTGCCTGTCTCCACTTCCTGTTCATCCAAATATTCCCTGATCTCCTCAATATCACGCTGAATGCTTTTTTCATTGACTCCGAAATTCTCTGCCTCCTCTGCTTTAAACAACACATGCCCATTGGACATACGGTCATACATCGAAAGCATCCGAAATGCCTTATCTCTTTTTTCCATGTAAATTCCCCTTCCTACTTATTATTGCTTTTATATTACCACAACCCAAATCCTGCTGACCACTGCATTTTCTTCACCGACTCAATTGCAATCGAACAGGAAAGTTTTCCCCCTACTCGCCGCGCAGGGCGCGTGCTGCAAAGCAGCTATATACCTTACACGCCCCTGCGCATAAAAAAACAGAGCATACCTTTGTACACCCTGTTTCCTGATATTTATTTCTCTTTATTTTATTTCTTAATCAGCAAAGAAGTTCCTGTCATCTCTGCCGGCTGCTCCATGCCCATCATCTCAATCATGGTCGGAACGATATCCGCCAGACAGCCGCCTTCTTTTAATGTGTAATCCGGATCATAATTGACCAGAATAAACGGAACCGGATTGATTGTATGAGCGGTAAAACTGCCGCCAGTTTCGTAATCGATCAGCTGCTCCACATTTCCATGATCCGCACAGATAAACATCTGGCCGCCCACTTCAATGAGAGCATCCACTGCCCGTCCTACACACTCGTCTACTGTTTCCACTGCCTTGACTGCTGCTTCCAGCACTCCGGTATGACCTACCATATCCGGATTTGCAAAATTAATAATAATCACGTCGTATTTATCTGACTTGATTGCCTCTACCAGTTTATCACACACCAATGGCGCGCTCATCTGCGGCTGTAAGTCATAAGTAGCAACTTTTGGAGAATTTACCAGAATCCGCTCTTCACCGGGATTCGGCTCTTCCACACCGCCGTTAAAGAAGAATGTAACATGTGCATATTTCTCTGTTTCTGCGATTCTTGCCTGGGTTTTGCCGTGGTCTGCCAAAAACTGTCCGAAGGTGTTTTTCAACTCTACTTTTTTGAAAGCGATTTTTTTATTCGGAATCGTTACATCGTATTCGCTGAAGCATACATAAGTAACGTCTTTTCTCGGTCCTCTGTCAAAACCAGTAAATTCGTCTGCGCAGAAGGTTCTTGTAATCTCCCTTGCACGGTCAGGACGGAAATTAAAGAAAATGATACTGTCTTTATCCTGGATCGTTGCAACCGGTGCGCCGTTCTCACAGATAACGGTTGGCAGAACAAATTCGTCTGTCTTATCTGCTGCATAAGATGCTGTGATCGCCTCAAGCGCACTGTCTGCCTGATTGCCTTCGCCAAGTGTAAGGGCTTTGTAAGCTGCCTCTACACGGTCCCAGCGGTTATCTCTGTCCATGACATAGTAACGGCCGCAGATAGATGCGATTTTTCCGACGCCGATTTCTTTCATCTTCTCTTCCAGCTCTGCGATGAAGTCTTTTCCGGAAGTTGGAGAGGTATCTCTTCCGTCTAAGAAGCAGTGCACGTATACATTCTCCACGCCTTCTCTTTTGGCCAGTTCCAAAAGTCCGTACAGATGTGTATTATGGCTGTGAACGCCGCCGTCGGATAAAAGGCCGTATAAATGCAACTTGGAACCGTTTTTCTTTACGTTGGCTACTGCCTCTAACAATTCCGGATTCTGGAAAAAGGTGCCGTCCTCAATTTCTTTTGTAATTCTGGTCAGCTCCTGGTATACAATTCTTCCGGCGCCCATGTTCAAATGGCCCACCTCGGAATTGCCCATTTGTCCGTCCGGAAGTCCGACCGCCAGACCGCTGGCATATCCCTTTACAAAAGGATAGTCTTTCATTAATTTGTCAATGACAGGTGTTTCTGCCTGTGCTATGGCATTGCCTTTGGTCTCCTCATTTAATCCAAAACCATCTAAAATCATCAATACGGTTGGTTTTTTACTCATAATATCCCTCCATATGCCATTACTGCACAATATCAACAGTGACTTTTTTCTCTTCCTTTGAGGCTGCTGCTTTTACAACGGAACGGATTGCTTTTGCAATGCGTCCCTGCTTGCCGATTACCTTACCCATATCAGACTGTGCCACGCGCAGTTCCAATACAATGGCTCTGTCCGTTTCCTTTTCGGTAACGACAACTTCATCCGGGTAATCTACCAGTGATTTTGCAATTACTTCTACTAATTCTTTCATCACTAACACCTCTTATTTCTCAATTCCTGCCGCTTTGAAAATTCTGCTTACCGTATCTGTCGGCTGTGCGCCGTCTGCTAACCATTTCTTTGCCAGTTCTTCGTTTACACGGTATTCTGTCGGATTTTTCGTAGGATCATAAGTGCCGATTTCCTCGATAAATCTTCCGTCTCTTGGAGATCTGGAATCTGCTACAATGATTCTATAGAAAGGAGCCTTTTTCTTTCCCATTCTTCTCAATCTGATTTTAACTGCCATCTGCATTCACCTCCTGAATTTTTATAAATTTATGATCAAAGCAATTTTGCTTTCATCTCCTTTTAAAACGGAAACGGAAATCTTCCCTTCCTGCCCCGTTTGCCTCCCATCATGCCGGGAATCTGCTTCATCATCTTCCGCGCCTGTTCAAACTGCTTGACCAGACGGTTCACTTCTGCGATATTGACGCCTGCGCCATCTGCAATTCTCCGCTTACGGCTTGGATTCAGCAATGACGGATTCCGCCTTTCTTCCGGCGTCATGGAATAAATAATGGATTCGGTCCGTTTCATTCCCTTTTCTGCCTCTGCTTCATCAATGTCGGGCATTTTCATCCCGCCCATGCCAGGCATCATTCCCAAAATACTGGAAAGCCCTCCCATTTTTTTCATCTGGGACATAGAGCTTAGATAATCTTCGAAGTCGAACTCCGCTTTTTTCATCTTCTGCCCTAACTTCCTGGCTTCTTCTTCGTCAATGGCTTCCTGTGCCTTTTCAATCATTGTCAGCACATCTCCCATACCCAAAATACGGGATGCCATACGATCTGGATAAAACTGCTCCAAATCGGAAAGCTTTTCACCCATACCCACATAGAGAATCGGTCTGCCGGTCACTGCCCGTATGGAAAGGGCCGCTCCGCCTCTTGTATCGCCGTCTAACTTCGTCAGGATCACGCCGTCTACGCCGATTTTTTCATCAAACATCTTCGCTACATTTACGGCATCCTGACCGGTCATGGAATCCACTACCAGAATCGTCTGTGATACGTCTACGGCCTCTTTAATCGCTGACAGCTCTTCCATCATCTCTTCATCAATATGAAGACGTCCGGCGGTATCGATAATCACAACGTTGAAATTGTGCTTTTTCGCATGTTCTACTGCTCCTTTGGCGATGTCTACCGGACTTATTTTATCTCCCATGGAAAATACTTCCACGCCCTGTTTTTCGCCGTTGATCTTTAACTGTTCAATGGCTGCCGGCCGGTAAATATCGCAAGCTGCAAGAAGGGGATGTCTGCCTTTTTGCTTTAACTTCCCTGCAATTTTGGCAGTTGTGGTGGTTTTACCTGCACCTTGGAGTCCTGCCATCATAATAACGGTAACTTCATTTCCCGGTTTCAGTTTGATTTCTGTTGTCTCGGAACCCATAAGGCTGATCATTTCTTCATTTACAATCTTGATGACCATTTGCCCCGGATTTAGTCCGTTCATCACATCCTGGCCGATTGCCCGTTCCTGAACGGTCTTTACAAACTGTTTGACTACCCGGAAATTGACGTCTGCCTCTAACAATGCCATTTTGACTTCTTTTAAGGCGGCTTTTACGTCTTCTTCCGTCAGTCTTCCTTTGCCTCTTAAGTTTTTAAATATATTCTGTAATTTTTCGGACAGATTATCAAATGCCATACTGTAACCCTCTGATTTATGTTATATACACTCTAATATTTCTTCGGAAATCTTTGCGATTTCTGTTTTTATCGTCTTCGGATTCTCTTCTTCCTGCACCAGTTTCTGGATCTTTTCTACTTTTGATTTTATATTTAGAAACTTATCTACCAGATGCAGCTTTTTCTCATATTCTTCCAATGCTCTGGCAGAACGTTTTACCAGATCGTGCACACCCTGCCGGCTTATGCCTTCTTCTTCTGCGATCTCACTTAAAGTCAGATCATTGAAATAAAAATCTTCGTATACGTTTCTCTGATGATCGTTTAACAGTTCTCCATAAAAGTCATAGAGATATGCCTGCTTTAGCTTCTCTTCCATTTCTACCTCCGGCAGTGCATCTGATGCTTTAAAAATGTCGAACATAGAGTGTTCTCGCCTGACACCTTGGGTAGCATAGCATAGATGTAGATTGGTGTCAAGTGTTTTTTCTTTACAAACTGTTGTTCTCTATATTTTCACTTCCGATACCGGTTCAAACAGGCAAACACTTCCTGCTTCCTGGGCATTGCAAGCCCCGTAGGAAGATATTTCCCACCATAAATCCCCTTCATTCCTTCTTTATTGATGACACAATACACAGCCTCCACGATCTCCTGCAGCGTTTTCTTCTCACCGGACATATTCTGCAAAACATATTTTAAAATATGTCCAAGCATCACCACCTGCTCCGTATCCGCTAACTGTTCCACATAACGAAGATCTACCGTTTCCCTGCCTATGGAAAGGGCATCCCTGCCCATGGTCTTTATTTTCATCCGGTCTCTGCCGCCTGCTTTTGCCGAAAACAAAATTCTCTGAAAATCCGGTTTATCTGCCGGTTTTAAAGCTGCAAGCTCCAGTGGAAAATGAGCCGCCTCTTTTTTGGCAAGTTCTGTCACATCTACCGGCACATAACGGTTCATCTGAATCACAGTATCTGCTTTATGAAAATAGGAACCGCAACTGCCTGCCACCAAAACGGTAGAGATTCCAAATCTTTCGTACAATTCTTCTACCCGGTCAATAAAAGGCGTAATCGGCTCACAGTCCCGGTTTACGACTCTTTGCATCAACTCATCCCGAATCATAAAATTCGTTGCCGAAGTGTCTTCGTCAATCAAAAACACCTCTGCTCCTGCCTCCACTGCCTCTACCATATTTGCCGCCTGAGAGGTGCTTCCACTGGCATCTTCTGTGGAAAATGCCTTAGTATCCCGGCCGTTTGGAAGGGTGCCGATAAACATGGAAATATCTGTTTTCTTTACGCTCCGCCCATCCTCTGCCCGAATCTTTACCGCCGTCTCATCTGTAATGACAAATTCTCTTCCATCTCCTGCAATATGATTATAGACGCCTGCCTCAAGGGCTTTGAGCAGGGTAGATTTCCCGTGATATCCTCCGCCCACCACAAGGGTAATCCCTCTTTTTATTCCCATGCCTTTGATTTCGCCTGCATGGGGAAGATGCATCGTCACTTCCATAGAGGATGGGGCTTCAAATTTCACAGCATCCCTCATA
>CAYQRG010000049.1:0-10217 GCA_964419645.1 uncultured Eubacterium sp. | reverse complement strand
TCCGAATCCGCCCAGGAAATAACATCCGCCGGATACCACAAGAGCAAATAAAGTAGAAATAATCGTTCCTTTTTTGATGGATTCCTCATCCTTAATTGCATAAAATTTCTGTACCATCTGCGGCAGTCCCCAGGTACCGAGGGAAGTTAAAATAACGACAAATAAAAGATTCAGCGGGTCCGGACCGAAAAATGAAGCAAAAACGCCCGGTGTCGTGGCAACCGTCTCATCCGTCATTCTTGCCAGTCCGTCTAAAGCTGCTATAAAACCGCCCTTGCTGCTGATTACGGCAGCAATTACCGCAACAATGCCCACCAACATAATAATACCCTGAATAAAATCATTGATCGCCGTAGCCATATATCCTCCGGCAATTACATAAATTGCTGTCAAAACTGCCATTAAAACAATGCAGACAGAATAATCAATATTAAATGCCATTCCAAACAGACGGGAAAGTCCGTTATACAAAGATGCGGTATAAGGAATCAAAAAGATGAAAATAATCACAGAAGCGCCGATCTTAAGCGGCTGGCTTCCAAAACGCTGTCCGAAAAACTGTGGCATGGTAGCGGAATCCAGATGCTGCGTCATAATACGGGTCCTGCGTCCCAAAACAACCCACGCCATAAGGGAACCGATAATCGCATTGCCGATTCCTGCCCATGTAGCTGCAATACCATATTTCCAGCCAAACTGTCCGGCATAGCCTACAAATACAACCGCCGAAAAATATGACGTGCCATATGCAAATGCTGTCAGCCAAGGACCTACGGAACGTCCCCCCAATACAAATCCGTTTACATCTGTAGCATGTTTGCGGCAGTAAAGTCCGATGCCGATCAATACTGCAAAATAAATAATCAATAAAATAAGTTTCATGTTATCCTCCCTTTTCCTTTTGTACTTTTAATACATTGAAACTTTATAGCGTTAAAGCTTTAAATCACTATAACACAAATGAACAAGATGCGCAATCATTCTATACAAAAAAAGAACCGGCAGGATGTTCACCATGCCGGTTCTTTTTTGTTATTTTTTAAATTTTACACCTTTAAAACGCTTTTTGTATGCATTGTATTTGTTCTTCGGAACTTTTACTGCCGCACTTTTGTGAATTTTCTTAAAAGCAGTTTTGTCAATTTTGGTAAGCTGTTTTGTTTTCAGTGTTATGTTCTTTAATTTTTTACAGTTGTAAAAAGCCTTTTTGCCAATGCTCTTTAATTTTGTACTGTTGACTGTAACTTTTTTCAAATTCTTGCATCCTGAAAACGCATTATTTTCAATTGTCTCAATATCGGCTGCAATCGTAACATTTGTAATTTTTGCGCATTTCGAAAATGCAGAATCAGCTACAGCAATTACTTTGTAAGAATCATTGCCGATCGTTACGGCACTTATCACATTCACTTTCTTCAAAGAAGCATTTTTCAGACCGTCAACGGCTACTGTCTTACCGGACAAACTGATTATTTTGTAGGAATAATCGCCAACTACATAAGATTTTCCTTCTTCGTACTTATCCTTTGTCTCGTTATCCTTCTCTTTTTCCTTCAAAGCCTTTTGCGCTTTTTCAAGATCCTGGTACAATTTCTGCAATTCCTCTGCGCCTACTTTGCCTCCCACTTCCAGAATTGCATTCTGTAATGCCTCATATGCCACTTTAAACGCAGCATAAGACTCCTTGGTATATTTTGTCTCTCCTACCGCATAGTCGCTTTCAGCATTCTTTATGCTCGCCTCAGCCTTTGACTCTTCTGCAGCCCTGTCAATCAGATACAGATTGCCCTTCGCAGTATCTAACTTCTCAATCAAGGACTTCATCTCGGGAACTGACAGATTATCTGCTGCATTCTGTATATCTTTGCAAACATCCCTCAAAGCATTCCATGTCTCGCCGGAATAATCTCCCTGTCCCTCTTGCAGGTAAGCATCTGCCCTCTGTTTTGCAGAGGAAAAGACATTTCCTACAGCCTCTTTTGACACCGGCTCTTTTACCTGTATATTATAAAGCGTATCTCCTGCACGGACTTGTACGGTTTCTCCCGCCACAAGTCCTGTAATTGTATTCTGCTTCACCAACGCAATATCCTTTTTAAAGAATTTTACCCGATTCCTTTTGGAATCATTCCATATTGTACCTGCGCCTGCCCAGGAGGCACAATCCTCCGCATATGGATAAAAGACGATCAAATCTCCATTATAGCTGCATGTGATCAGGTAACGCTCTCCCGAAACAGGTTCCGAAACTCTTTCATATCCCGGAATCAAATCACTGTCGGAAACTTCGTCTTTCTCCCTGAGAAGAATAAAATCATATGTTCCCCCTGTCCAGGAAGCATTATAACTTGGCATACGGTCAAAGGTCCCGTTCGTATAGCATATATAGTTGCCGGAATCATTATTCTTGATTCGAAATACCGTTTCTGCGCCCTGTTCGATTTTCTCCAACTGCATATCTTCCGGAATAGGATTCATATAATAAATCTGATAGTTATCTGAATTTGTCAAATAATGATTGATAAATTCATTCTTGATACGCCAGGTATTCGCTTCTTTACCTTCTGTAAATGTCATCCATGCATTTTCAATCGCAGCAGACGTATTTGCAGCAGTGCTGGTTTTGCTGTCGCAAAGAAAATATGCATCTGCAGGAGTAATGGAAATTGCATCCGAATTGCCGTTTTCTATAGAGACATTTTCTGCTTTCACAGTATATCCTGCTCCCTGTTCTAATGCAATTTTTCTCGCCGTATCTCTTGTAGGAGGATTTTCCGTTACACCCTCAATTTCTACATCCGAATTCGGAACAACTTCTTTGATATGATAATTATGATAAAGAAGCGCATATGGATCATTTCCAATATAACCACTTGTGCTTGGTTCCCAGAGTATTCCTACCGTGCCGTCCTGAAGTTCTGCTATGCAGGAATACCCAAAGCTGTCATCATAATCCGGATCTTTGATATCAAACCTGTTCAACAGTGTCATTGTCTTATTGTCATTCACCTTAAAAGAATAAATCTGTCCATTGCTGCGGCTGCCTGGACCGTTTGGACTTACTACAAGCACAAGATCTTTCCCGTCCACTTTTTTAGAATAACGAATTGCTGTAACTTTACAGTTTGACCAGCAGGAAACACCTGTACTTACCATCTCGCCCATTGAATATTCACCATTTTCATCCTTAATGGCATCCGTATAACAAATTTCATTTTTTCCGGTTCTTGAAAACATACGCAGAGTCCCGTCAGAAAGCTCAACAATCTCACTCTCAGAAGATCTTCCTGCACTGGCAAGATGTGTGACATTATTGGTACGTTTCCATGTCTTTCCTTTATCTTTGGAATAAATAAAGCTTGCTTTTTCTACACCGCTGAACTGACTGTAAAACGGAATCATAATCACATCGTCTGAACTGGTAATTCCCTTACCCGGACACACCAAAATCGCATTTTCTCCGTTTTTAGCTTTTATCTGGTCATTTAAAATCCGAGGATTCTCCCAGCTCTTTCCACCGTCTTTTGATTCTACCATCCAGATATATCCAATATTGAATACATGAAGCTCGGAAGCTGCATAAAAAACATTCTGCTGGATATCTTTGTCTGAATTCACCTGTTTTTGGATCAGAGGCTGATATACACCGTTTTCTTTCTTCTCAATATTGTACCATTCATCCACTCGCCAGTCTGTTTCCTCATCATCTGAGCGATTCCGTACAGGTGCATACCCGTCCTGGAAATCTCCCACATAATAGGCATATTTTGTCATCTCTGTATCCGTTGCCGGATTGGAACTTGCATTTGCATATGTATCTGTCAGGGCAATACGCATTTTACCATTTACATCTACAAATCCCGTTCCCTCCGAAATACCGGCATAATGCGTTGTAATTCCTGTAGGATTCACATCTGCGGCACAATAGATCGTACCGTCCGTTCCTTCCACCAGCACCGGATCAATAACGGTTGTAGCATTTTTGCTTGCGTAGCCTTCACTGTCCGGGAACCAGATCGGAAAACTGTAGTTCCAGGTCTCTCCCATATCCGTAGACACGGATGCAATCGAGTCCAAACCACCACCGTCTCCCGGCGTTTCGTATCTCGCATCTGCTGCCGCTACAAGGTTCCCTTTGTGCTCTCCGTTTTTTAGTGAGATCAAACACGGAATACGAAAACTATAACTGCCTCCTGTCCCTGTAGCAAAGGGCTGTGCAATTGTCATCGTATCCTCTGTTGCCGGAAGGCTTCCTGCTTTGATCAAATTTTGTGTCTGTTCATTCTGTTCCGCTGCAGATGCCTGGTCCCAGGGAACCGATGTGATTGTCATTGCTGATACTGCAGCAATGCAGAGAACCTGCTTCCCCATTTGTAAAAAATGTTTTTTCCTTCCCATACTTTCCTCCTATTTTGCTTTTATTTTTTGAATGTCACCTTGGAAAACTTCTTCTGATAAGCGCTGTACTTGTTTTTCGGCACCTTTACAGCTCCCTTTTTATGAATTTTTCCAAACGCATTTTTGCCAATCTTCGTTAGTTTCTTCGTTTTCAACGTAACTTTTTTCAGCTTTTTACAGTTGTAGAAGGCTTTACTGTCAATCTTCTTTAATTTCTTGCTGGCAATTGTCACCGTTTTTAAATTCACACATTTCATAAATGCCTTTTTGCCTATGGATTCGATATCCGCAGAAACAGTCACTTTGGTGATTGTTTTATTTTTGGCAAAAGCAGATGCATCAATGGAAACAACCTGGTAGGATTCCTTGCCGATAACAGCCGTCTTTTCAATTTTGATTGTTTTTAACCCTGCATTTTTTACTCCTGCAACTGCTGCTGTTTTCTTTGAAATGCTGATAATCCGGTATAAGTAATCACCGCTCTCATAAATCTGATTTTCTTCTATCTTAAGAGAATCCTCATCATGATCGAGACTTACTTTTTCCAGTTTATTTATAGCGTCTGCAAGTTCCTCTGCCATCTGCTGAATTTGGGAAAGATCTGTCACTGCCCCTGACTGCCGTATTGCTTCATAAGCAGTTAAGAAAGCCCGAAAACTTTCCGATGTATAGGCGGCCTCGCCTTTCAAATAAGCATTCCTCGCATCACTCAGTACATTTTGAATCTGCCGCTTTATTTCCTCTTCTTCATTGCTTTCCACAACTACTGTACAGGAAACGATTTTCGCCTCAAAATAACCTTTGACCGTCGTTCTTCCTTCTCCTGTTGCAGTAATCACGCCGTCTTTTCCTACAACTGCCACATCTGTATCTTCCGATTCCCAGATTACCTTTCCAAAATTTTGGGGCATAAAAGATTCATTTTCAACTACAGAAGCGGATTCTCCTGTTTTCAAAGTAAGCGCTGCCAAATCCTGTTTTCTTTTCAATTTCGCATCTCCTATAGAAACAAGCATCTCCCCTTCATCGCTCAAAGCTTTGATTTCCAGTTTTTCAATTCCTTCTATATTCAGATAGACAAACTCTGCAGAATGACCTCCAATCAGCGATTTTGAACGATATAACAGTGTTCCGTCACCATAAATTTCAACAACTGCCTGTTGGTCTGACTGCTGGCTGGCATCTATCCCCAGATAACCGGTGAAAATATCACAGCCTTTTCCGGTAAGATCCCAAACGGCTGTTGTATCTGTCACAAGTCCGATTCCCTTTTCAAATACTCTGGCTCTGTCATTTATAAGCAGGGAAATATCCTCTCTGTTTCCGTTTTGATCTCTGCCGATCACATCCCAAGAATCCGGATACAGATCACTTAAATATGTATCTTTCACCGTCGTTTCATATCGTTCATACAAATAAAATTCTGCTGCGCTGACATGATTGTTCGGATCGGCTCCTCCGGTAGACAAAGCAGAAATTTTAATTCTTCTTGCATTCGGGGCATAGAAATCAATGCTTTTTTTGTTGCCATTTGCTTCCCATGTGTTATTTACGATTTTGATCTTCTGGAAATCATCTCCGGATTCCGTCGTGCTGTAGAAAAGCTCGTAGGTAAGAATTGTACCGTTTGCTCCGCCGCTTCTCGGCAGATATTCCAATCTGCCGATATCCGTATTTTCTTCTAATAAAATCGTATAACTGTTATTTGTCCCTTCTTTAAGATTCGGTCTGACTCCGTTTCCGTAATTGGAATGCCAGAATGTATCCGGATTTCCATCCAAAGCCGCCCCTTCTTTTTCATCCTGCCTGTCACTCTCACTGTCGGCAAAACCTCTTAATTTTGAAGAATCTATCAGAATATAACCCTGATAAGAATCCGGGCTTTGACTAACTAACGCCCCATATGACATACAATATTCCTTCTGTGCTTCCTCATCCAAAAATTCATATGCCCAGGATGCTGTCATTTTTTCTTTATAGAACTTCTCTGGATAAATCATATCTTCCTGCGTCATATCTGACATGGCACATTTGGAATAAGCATTTAAAATCTCCTGATAAACATTCATCTGCTTATCCTCATCTGTCATCCATTCTTCCTGCATCAGCCCTCGTTCCGTCATCACATAAGTGACTTCTGTCGTGCCTCTCGGCAGTTGATAAACCGAAAGATTCTCTTTGGAATAATTGCTGGCGAATTTCAATCTTCCATAAGATTCTGCATGATAAATTTCAAGTTTGGAACCTATCGGAAAATTCAGAACTTTTGTTAATTTCCCTGCTGTCTCATTTCCGTTAAGCGTCTGACTGTAAATCTCTTTTCCCTCTGCATCAAAAACTCGGATACCAATGTATTTCTCACCAAAATAAGAATGGGGCTCAACGGATTCTACATTCCAGGTTAAGGTATGATCATCCGTCGAAACTGCAATATTCGCCACTTTTTGGTCTCCCAGTCCATAGAATCCGATTAAAACATCATCAATCAACGGATTGCCAGATATTCTGGAATAGACAAATTCTTTTTTGGCCTTTCCTTTAGAAGCAATCAAATATTCGTGTCCGTAACGATATACGGCTGCTCTGGGCATCGGCAGTTCGACTTCATAGATACCAATCGGAATCTCTATGCTAATATTTTTTCCGGTAACAGGCACTGTTTTTACAATTTTATTTCCGTTTTTAATCAGAATATCTTTCCCCTGTATCTGTAAAATATCATCTATCTCCAACTGCAGATCTATCTGGCTGGTATAACCCGTACCTGCTAATTCCTCTGTACTAACCAGACTGTAAATGCCACTTAAACCAAGGCTGCTTCGTATTCTTTCAGCCTCTGCCGCCGCCTCTGCTTCTGCCTCATCTCTTATTATTTTATTTTCCGATTCCGCTTTTGACTGATCTGTAACCAGATCCTTCAAATAATATAACATGGGCAGGTCCATATCATAAATCTTCTTTTCCAGTTTTTCGGAAGGACGAATGTACCAGCCGTCAAAATATGGAATTACGTTATAACCCCCTGTACAACTAAAACTGTCTATGATCGCGTCAGAAGATGACATCGTTTTGCCGTTTTCATAGCAATACTTCCGGTACTGGGTGTGCATCGCTTTGACGGTTTCCTCCGGTCCCAACTTATCCAGCATATTGGTAAACATGAAAAGTGTTACATTATAATATTTATCATCTTCCGGCTCTTCCTGACGCCGTATGATCTCTGCAAAGGAATTTGCCTTGTCTCTCCGCTCCTTTGCCAGATTTCCAAGAGCTGCATAACGTTCTGTTTTGGAACCGCTGAAATTATACAGCATCCACCCGTTATCACTTTCCGCCCGATAAGACGGCTCGAAATAATAACCCATAATGTTATTGGTAGTCTCTACAAAAGGATTTTCCTGATTGGCAATACTGCCTTCATATCCATGTCCGAATTCATGAAGACATACCCAGTTTCTAGCCAGATATCCTCCTAACTGTTCTCCATTGTTCGCGCTGTGATCCCCACTATAATAGGCCGCACCCACACCATTGGCATTTGCTTTGATAAAAAACTTTGCCCTTACATTCTGATTATAGGCTTCTTCTGCATAAAAATCCAGACCGGAATATGCATCATACTGTTTGACAAATGCAGCATACCATTCCAACATATCATCAATGGAAGTAAATGGATAACTCTCATTTTCTTTATTAATAATATTATTTCTGTCCGCAACCGGAACCAAAAAAGTTGCGGCAGAACCTTCTACAATTGCAAAAGGCGCCTCTGTCTCATCCCACTTATCAAAAAATGCCTCTTCTGCATCTTGGGCCTCGTCATTCCCCTGATAACGATAATAGGGAATCTCCTCAAACGCGTCATTCCACGCAATCTCTACCACCGGCTGTACCGTTGTGTCCTTTGGCGTTATAATAAAGGGTACACTGTCATTGCTTTCCCCGTCTGCATTTTTATTTTTTACCGTCACCCAGTCTCCGTTTTTAGGAATTTTCACAGATCCATCTGGAGCAGATTCCTGTCGTACTCCTTCTTCCTCCGTAACAACAACTGCTTTCTCTTTCCTGTCATCATTATTTTTCAACTGAAGATCCAAGTCTTTTCCGAATTCATCTGCATTGACAATACGAACTTTCAGCTCACTTCCCGCCGGAAGCCAGATGCCAAGATTCTGCCGGTCATGGTAATATCCTCTGTTAAAACCAATGCCAGTCAGATGAGGCGCTGCCGGCAATGTATATAAAATCCTCTGTATCGCCTTATCTTCCTCTGTTGCAGCGTTTTCTTCCAAAACCCGGACCGTGGTATCCAGTTTGGTCGTATTCCCATCCTGATCGGTTACCAGGTAAGAAACTGTATAATCACCCGGAGTAGAAGTATCTACTGTTCCATCTACTTCAATTTCAGAGGTCAAATCGCCCTCTTCCTGGTCATCTGCAAAAATCCTGTTTTTACTGCTTTTAAGGTCAAAGGTTTCGTCCTGATAAATCCAGGTCTGTATCGAACCGGATAATGCCGGCGTTCGATACGCATCGAACGCATTCACTTCATTGGCCGCATTCGTCGGTATTTTGGACAGCAAAAAAGCTGCTATTCCTATCGCCAGAATACTTCCGCATTTTTGGGGCATATGTTTCATCTCTGCTCCTCCTCTTTCATCTTGTATCTTCTCTGGTGTTTTCATAGCACACGATCTAAAAATTCTAATATATAATGATATCGACAAAAACCGTCTGCATCTTAATGATTTTTTCCAAAAATTCCCCCTGTTTTATTTTCTCATGGCAATTCATCCTTCGCCCCTATCGTTTGATTTCGTCAAGGAGCCGGATTTTCGCTTGGTTTCATTTTTTCCTTGAAAATACAGTCTTTTTATGTATAATAAAGAAGGTATGCCGCAGTAAGATCGCGGAAATAAGAAATACCCTCCGGGTATCTCTCTATGCGCAAGAAGAATGCGCAATAATTAAGAAAACAGAGGTGTTACCATGATAAGTGCAAATAATGTTACCTTACGTCTCGGCAAAAAAGCTTTGTTTGAAGACGTGAATATCAAATTTACAGAAGGAAACTGCTACGGCCTCATCGGCGCCAACGGCGCCGGAAAATCTACTTTTTTAAGAATTTTATCCGGCCAGTTGGAACCCACAAACGGCGATGTCGTCATTACACCGGGGCAGCGTCTTTCCTTTTTGCAGCAGGATCATTTTAAATATGACGAATATACCGTACTGGATACAGTCATCATGGGCAATAAACGGCTCTATGACATTATGAAAGAAAAAGATGCCATCTATATGAAAGAAGATTTTACCGATGAAGACGGCATCCGGGCAAGCGAGCTGGAAGCCGAATTTGCCGATATGGACGGCTGGAATGCAGAAAGTGATGCTGCAATGCTTTTAAACGGTCTTGGTGTTCCTACAGAAGAACACTATACCGTCATGAAAGACCTGCCCGGCGCATTAAAAGTTAAAGTATTGCTGGCACAGGCGCTGTTTGGCAATCCGGATATCCTTCTGCTCGACGAGCCTACCAACCATTTGGATCTGGATGCGATTGCCTGGCTGGAAGAATTTTTGATCAATTTTGAAAATACTGTCATCGTTGTATCCCACGACCGTTATTTTCTGAACAAAGTCTGCACCAACATCGCCGACATTGATTACGGCAAAATCCAGCTCTATGCCGGCAACTATGATTTCTGGTACGAATCCAGCCAGCTTTTAATTAAGCAGATGAAAGAAGCCAACAAGAAAAAAGAAGAAAAGATCAAGGAACTGCAAGAATTTATTTCCCGTTTCTCTGCAAATGCCTC
>CAYQRG010000048.1:6228-10370 GCA_964419645.1 uncultured Eubacterium sp. | reverse complement strand
CACAAATTTTATTTATAAAATGCTGCGGAAAAAGAATATCGTTTTAAACGATAAAAAAGCGACCGGCTCGGAAAAACTGAACATAAATGACAATATAAAGATGTATTTTTCTGAAGAAACCTATCAGAAATTTACATCTTCTTCTAAAGAGAAAAGATCTGCGGAAGAACTGCCGGATCTGCAATTGGATCATCTGCCCTTTCAGATTTTATATGAAAATGAAGATGTTTTGATGATCAATAAACCGGCAGGCATGTTGTCCCAGAAAGCAAAGCCGGATGACATTTCCGCAAATGAATATATCCTTTCCTATCTGCTTTTGACAGGCAGTATAAAAGAAGAGGAACTCGTCACATTCCGGCCTTCTGTCTGCAACCGCCTGGACCGGAACACCTCAGGAATTTTAATTGCCGGAAAAACGTTAAAAGGCTTGCAGGAAATGTCAAAGCGATTAAAGACAAGGGAAATTGAGAAATATTACCGTGGTATTGTAGAGGGTGTTATAGAAGCCCCCTGCCGCTTGAAAGGATATCTCCACAAAGACTGGGAACAGAACAAAGTGTTCATTCTGGCAGAGCCAAAATCCAAAGAAGATAAATGGATTGAGACAGAATATGTTCCGATTCAGAATTTTAAGGATGCAACACTTCTGGAAATAAAACTGATCACAGGGCGTTCCCACCAGATCCGGGCACATCTGGCATCCATTGGTCATCCCATTGTAGGAGATTATAAATATGGAGCGGCAAAACGAAAGGGGATTCCCACACAGCTTTTGCATGCGTACCGCATTTGCCTGAAAGACAACGAAGAGATCACAGCACCTTTGCCGAAGGCGTTTCAAAGAGCGATAGAACTGTTTGAGAAGGAGTAAAAAATATGGCAACCTGGAATAGCCGGGGACTTCGGGGTTCGGCTTTTGAAGAATTTATAAACCGCACCAATGAAAAATATCTGGAAAATGGTCTGGCGTTGATTCAGAAAATCCCTACGCCGATTACACCTATTAAAATTGATAAAGAAAACAGACACATTACCTTGGCCTATTTTGACCAGCAAAGTACCGTGGATTATATCGGAGCCGTACAGGGGATTCCGGTTTGTTTTGATGCAAAAGAATGTCATACAGATACCTTTCCCCTGGCGAATATCCATCCGCATCAGATTGCATTTATGGAAAATTTTGAAAAGCAGAAGGGAATCGCATTTATATTGATTGCTTATACAAAACGAGATGAATATTATTACCTCCAGTTTTCCCTGCTGAAAAAATTCTGGCAGAGAAAAGAAGAGGGAGGCAGAAAAAGTTTCCGGTATGAAGAATTAAATCCGGACTTTTTTTTAAAAAATCAGAAAGGATTTATGGTTCCTTATCTGGAAGGGCTGCAAAAGGACTTACAGACACGGGATTGACAGAATATCGGATTTTCAATATAATGAAAAAAGTTTGTTTTAGTATCATGGTAGTGTGCTAAAGTAAAAAATATAGAAAGCCCAAAATGGCTATGAGATAAATTATTGACAGAAATGGGGAAAAACAGAAATGAAAAATCAGTTATTACATACACCGGAAGGTGTCAGAGACATCTATCATGATGAATGCATGAAAAAGCAGCTGCTGCAGGATAAATTAAAAAAATCCATGGAGTGTTACGGCTATCAGATTATCCAGACACCGACCTTTGAATTTTTTGATATATTCGGAAAGGAGATCGGCACGACACCCTCTAAAGATTTGTATAAATTTTTTGACAGGGAGGGAAATACGCTGGTGCTTCGCCCGGATATCACCCCTTCCATTGCAAGGGCTGTTGCCATGTACTATGGCGAAGAGGATATGCCGATCCGCCTCTATTATATGGGCAATACATTTATCAATAATTCCAGATATCAGGGCAGATTAAAAGAGAATACCCAGCTGGGAGCGGAACTGATCGGTGATAATTCCGTAGATGCAGATGCAGAGATGATTTCCATGGCTGTGGAATGCCTTTTATCGGCAGGGCTTAAGGAATTTCAATTAAGCGTGGGGCATTCTGATTTCTTTACGGGGCTGATTGAGGCTGCAGGTTTTGATGAAGAAGGAGCAGAAGAACTGCGGGAACTGATTGGCAACAAAAACTATTTTGGCGTGGAAGAAGTGGCTTCAAACTGGGAAATGGAAGAAAACTTGCGGGAGCTTTTCCGTATGCTGGGAGGATTTTATTTTTCGGCAGATGAAATGGCAAAGGCAAGGGCTTTGGCTGTAAATTATCCGAAAATCTTATCCGCAATTGTTCGTTTGGAAGAGTTGAACAAGGTGCTTGAGGCTTATGGGATCAGCAAATATATTTCTTATGAGCTTGGAATGGTGAGTAATTACAAGTATTACACGGGAATTCTGCTGGCTGGCTATACCTTTGGAAGCGGCGAACCGATCATAAAAGGAGGCCGGTATGATAAACTGCTTCCTTATTTTGGGAAAAATGCGCCTTCCATTGGGTTTGTGATTGTGATCGACCAGCTTATGGCAGCGCTTGTGAGGCAGAAGATTGAAATTTCGGTGCCGAAAGAGGGGATTTTGATTGTATATGCCAAGAAGTGTTTCCGCGAGGCAGTGATGCGGGCAAGTGAAATGCGAAAGAATGGGAAAATCGTGGAATTGATTGGTATGGATTCTTATCATACGAAGGAAGAGTATGAGGCGTATGGGAAGAGGAATTATCGGAGTAAGGTGATATTTTTGGAAGAAGTTTAGTCAAAAGAATATGGATAAAAATTAGGAAGCTGTCGTTGTGGCAGCTTCTTTCTTTGTAATGCATCCGAGTGAAACTACTGCTGACAGGGAATTTTTCATAATATCAAGACAGATATTTTTGTGAAAAATGCTGAATTTATTGAGAAGCCGGTTTGTGTAGTTGTAATACAGATTGCTTTATGCTAAGCTTGACAAAAGCATACATTTTGAGACCGCTCCGCAGGAGTGTGTCATGTTGGGATACCCAGAGGGTATACTTTCTTTTATACAAATCAATTTTCTATTTTTCTATTATGATTCAGAAAATCCATGCTTTTATTCCAATAATCAAAAATTTCAAAAGCAGGAGGATCTGAAATGAACTCCTGCAAAAAGGAGGACAACATGAAAAAAGAGAAGGCAGAAGTGAGACCACAGCGTACCTATAAGGATACGATGTTTCGGATGTTATTTCGGGAGAAAGAGAATTTGCTAAGTCTGTATAATGCAGTGAATGGGACAGCATATACTGATGTGGAAGGACTGGAAATTACGACTTTGGAAAATGCGGTATATATGATTTCCTTATGATTGCCGAATGGCATAAAGGGATCCTTTAGGAACTATAAAAACGACATTTCCTTTGTGATGAATTTCGAGCTAATGTTGTACGAACACCAGTCCACAGTGAATCCGAACATGCCCCTTAGGCATTTGATTTATGTATCTAAGGTATTACAGAGTATTACACGGAATGCAGATTTATACAGTTCTGTTTTGATTAAAATACCAACACCTAGATTTGTAATTTTCTATAACGGAATGCAACATCAGCCAGAGCAGAAGATATTAAAACTTTCCGATGCATTTGAAAAAGAATTGGAAACACCGGAGCTGGAACTGATTGTAACTATGTATAACATCAACTTTGGTCAGAATCAGGAACTTTTGAACACCTGTCAGACGTTAAAAGAGTATGCTCAGTATGTCAGTAAAGTAAGGGAATATGCTGAGAATATGCCGTTTGCGGAAGCTGTGGAAACGGCAGTGGATGACTGCATCCGAAATGGAATTCTGGCAGATTTCCTGTTAAAAAACCGTACGGAGGCGATCGAAATGAGTATATTTGAATATGATGAAGAGAAACATTTGAAAAATGAACGGGAATATGCTTATAAAGAAGGCAAAATAGAGGGAATACGGATAGTTGGTTTTATTTTAAAATGCAGTAATCAGGGTGATTCCAGAGAAGAAATATTGCAGAAATTACAAGAATCCTATTCTCTTGGCGAAGAAGAAGCAGAAGCATATTATTTTGAAACAGAAAACAGCATTGCACAGAGTAGATAAGAAATTATTTTTTAAAACCGTCTCATTGCAAAGATATACTTCTTAAGATATGCTTTGGAAAAGGGAGGTACTCGAT
>CAYQRG010000048.1:2877-6218 GCA_964419645.1 uncultured Eubacterium sp. | reverse complement strand
AACATACTATCTTGAAAAAGAAAGCAGCATGGCACAGAACTGACAGTCATGCTAAAGATTGTAAACTAAACAACAACAATCCCTCTCTGATATTCACTTTTCTGCAAAACTCCGCTCTTCTGTCCCAATATACCATAATAAAGATCAGATGCAAATACATCCTGTTCAAACAAAGCGAAAGCATCTTGATCCAAAAGCGAAACAGCTCCTGCCGGTTTTGTAATCAGTGGAACCAAGGCATGCTTTTTAATCTCCGTAAAAAAAGGAGATGCATCTTTGCGAAATCCCAGCAGACGAAGATAGGGAATATACCCTATTTCTTTCGCACGTTCATAATCAGATTGTCTGTGATTCAATAAAATGTGCAAAAGAAGACGACTGATTCTTGTATAGGTCACTTCCTTGCTTTTGAGCAATTTACAAAAGCCTTCATAATCGCTGAAATCAGAAAGGTGACGGCAGATCCGGTTGGAAAGCTCCGGAGAGCTGTCTGCATATTCTGCAAATCCTTTTTCTTTTTCACTGAGCAGTTTATAGTAAAGCATCGCAGAAAAATCTTTTTCTGTAAGAAAACAGGAATTTGGATGAACAAGCAGATCAGCAGTTTCTTTTGGTACATAACGAAGGATAGTATTTAACTTTATTTTTTTTAAATTTTCCTGTTCGGATTCTTTTGTGTTTATTTCTTGGCAGAGAGAGCGGATTGCAGTAGCAGAACAGAATTCTCCCCCAGTATCTGTATCATGATATCCGTTTCCCCGGCGTAGAATCGGCAGAGGGGCAATCGGCAGATTGTTTCGGATCAGATGCTTCATGTATTCTAACGCAAGGATGTTATTGGGTTCGTGCAGAAGGGAGGAAAGGTCAGCGACAGACAAGTCCTCTTTCTGCTGTGTGAAATAGGAAATGACAGCCTTTTCCCTGGCTGACGGAAAGGGAAAGCCCTGTTTTAAATAATCGGTTAATAAGGAGACATATTCCGGCGGTTCCTTTGCAAAAAGCTGTGCAGCTTTTGACATCAGAGAAAGGTCGGTTGTTTCACAGCCGAAACTGACCGTGTCCACACAGCCTACGGCATGAAGGAGAGAAATGCCTGCGGCGGCAAAATATTCTGCAGAAGCAGATGCCCAGAGAGAAGGAATTTCAAACACAAAATCAGCGCCGTTGTTAAGCGCTGCCTGTGTGCGGCTGAATTTATCCAAAAGGGCAGGAGCGCCTCTTTGCACATAGTTGCCGCTCATAGCCACAATGATATAGTCTGCCTGGGATTTTTCTTTTGCCTTTTGAATCTGATAGGCATGTCCGTTGTGAAAGGGATTATATTCTGCAATAATACCTGTAACCTTCATGTGAAATTCTCCTTGAAATCAAGCTGTTTTCCAGTCTATACACAATCATGAAATAAAATCTTCAAAATATTTTAGCATTGGCAGAAAAATCTGACAACATCCGCAGAATCTGTTTCCAAAATTATACACAAAAATTTATTTTTGACATTGTTTACCATAAGAAAAAGGTTTATACTTTTACTGTATAGAACAGTATTTAAAATGAAAAGAGGAGATGAAAGCATGAATGTGTTAGTCATTAATTGTGGCAGTTCTTCTTTGAAATATCAGGTCATTCATTCTGACAGTGAAGAAGTGCTTGCAAAAGGGATCTGCGAACGGATCGGCATTGACGGCAGATTGGTTTATCAGCCAAAAGACGGCGAAAAAGAAGTGACAGAGGCAGCGATGCCTACACATACAGAGGCAGTGCGTATGGTATTGGAGGCGCTTGTGAATCCGCAGACAGGCGTATTGAAGAGTCTGGATGAAATTGATGCAGTGGGACACAGAGTGGTACACGGCGGTGAGAAGTTTGCAAGTTCTACGCTTTTGACAGAAGAAGTGATCCAGGCTGTAGAGGAATGTTCGGATCTGGCTCCTTTGCACAATCCGGCAAATCTGATCGGCGTGCGTGCGTGTCAGGCGGTATTAAAGGATGTTCCAATGGTAGCGGTTTTTGATACCGCATTTCATCAGACCATGCCAAAAGAAGCATATCTGTACGGCATTCCATATGAATATTATGAAAAATATAAAGTCCGCAAATACGGTTTTCACGGAACCAGCCACAGTTATGTGTCCAAACGGGCTGCAGAGCTTTTGAACAAGCCCTATGAAGAATTAAAGACAATTGTATGCCATTTGGGCAACGGCGCAAGCATCTGCGCAGTAAAGAACGGCAAGTCCGTAGATACTTCTATGGGACTTACCCCATTGGAAGGATTGGTTATGGGTACCCGTTCCGGAGATATTGATCCTTCTGCCATTGAATTTTTGGCGAAGAAAGAGAATCTGGATATGGCAGGCATTATGAATGTGCTGAATAAAGAATCCGGAGTACATGGACTTTCTGGTATTTCCAGTGATTTCCGTGATTTAGAGGCGGCGTCCAATGAAGGCAATGAACGAGCAACAGCTGCGAGAGAAGTATTTTGCTATCGGACAGCGAAATATATCGGTTCCTATGTAGCAGCTATGAACGGCGTGGACGCGATCTGCTTTACGGCAGGCGTTGGTGAAAACGACGGAAAGGTCCGCGAGATGATCTGCAATTATCTGGGATATCTGGGAATTCGTCTGGACTCGGCAGCGAATCAAAAACGGGGCGAGGAAGTGATGCTTTCCACACCGGATTCCAAGGTTGCAGTTATGCTGATTCCTACTAATGAAGAGCTGGCAATCTGTCGGGAGACGGTTGCAATTGCAGGATAAGAAACGGAATTTAACTTGGAAGGATATGCCGTATCGGGATATCTGAAAGGGGTTAATTTATAAAACGAAGGGAGAATAACAATGAAATATTCAATTGAAGGAGAACCATTACCAGTTGTAATTTGTGACTTGGAATCTAACGAGATGATGATTACGGAGAAGGGCGCAATGTCCTGGATGTCTCCGAACATGAAAATGGAAACCGTTGGCGGCGGTGTTGGCAAGATGTTCGGCAGAATGTTCAGCGGAGAGAGTATGTTTGTCAACCACTACACCGCAATGGGCGGACCCGGCATGATTGCATTTGCTTCCAGTTTCCCGGGATCGATCCGCGCATTTGAAATTGCTCCGGGCAAAGAGATGATCTGCCAGAAAACCGCATTTTTAGCATCCACTTCCAATGTGGAATTATCTGTGTTCTTCCAGAAAAAAGCAGGCGCAGGATTCTTTGGCGGAGAAGGATTTATCATGCAGAAATTATCCGGCCAGGGTGTTGCCTTTGTAGAATTTGACGGATATATCAAGGAATATGAGCTTGCGGCAGGACAGTCTATCGTAGTAGATACCGGATACCTGGCA
>CAYQRG010000048.1:0-2867 GCA_964419645.1 uncultured Eubacterium sp. | reverse complement strand
TCAGAAAGTGCCCGGTGTGAAGAATATGCTGTTTGGCGGAGAAGGCGTATTCAATACCGTGATCACCGGACCAGGACGGGTATTATTACAGTCTATGCCGATCGGTCAGATGGCAGGAACGCTGATTCCTTATTTGCCGGCGAAATAAAGAGAGGTCAATATGGCATTACAGTTTATTCTGGGGAATTCCGGCAGTGGAAAAACCCATTATATTCACAGCAGAATGATAAAAGAAGCTGATGCGGACCGGGATAAGAAATTTCTTATCCTGGTTCCGGAGCAGTTTACGATGCAGACGCAGAGAGAATTAGTGGCGATGCATTCGGGACACAGTATCATAAATATAGATGTATTAAGCTTTGGACGCCTGGCATATCGTGTATTCGATGAGCTGGGCAGCTTTTGTTATCAGGTTTTGGAAGAAACAGGGAAAAATCTGATTTTAAGGCGGGTAGCAGAAGAAAAAGCAGAAGAGCTTACCGTGCTGAGAAAAAATATGACCAAAATAGGCTATATTGGAGAAGTGAAATCTTTGATCTCCGAACTGGCCCAGTACAATGTGACGCCCACGCAAATATCCCAGGCGATCGAGAAACTTCCGGAAGGGAGTTTTTCTTATAAATTAAGAGACATACAGATCATGTATCAGGGCTTTCTGGATTTTCTGGAAGGGCGGTTTGTTACGGCAGAAGAAGTGCTGGAGCTGCTGATCGATGTTGCGGATCAGTCGAAGATATTGAGGGATAGTGTAATCGTACTGGACGGATTTACCGGATTTACGCCCATTCAGAATCTGCTTCTGAAAAAGCTGCTTAAGATCGCAGAAAAAATTTATGTGACCGTGACTATTGATGTCAGAGAGAACCCATGGCATTGCACAGGCAGTCATGAATTGTTTGCCATGAGTAAAAAAATGATTGCATCTTTGCAGAAAATGGCAGATGAACTGCATATTTCCACAGAAGAGCCGATTCTTCTGGAACATGGGAAAAACAGCCGTTTTCACGAATCAGAGGCATTGTATTTTTTGGAACAGAATCTCTTTCGGAATCAAAGGGAACGTTATGTGTTAAAAGACACAGAAGAGATTACCGTAAACAGTCTGAAAAATCCCAGAGAAGAGCTTTACTATACTGCAAGAGAGATAGAGCGTCTGGTGAGAAAGCAGGGATATCATTACAGGGAGATTGCCATTGTCTGCGGCGATCTGTCCCGGTATGCCAATTATGCAAAAGAAGTATTTGAAAAATATCAGATTCCTTTGTTTATCGACCAAAAGATTACCATTGTATATCATCCTTTTATTGAATTTTTGCGGGCTGTTTTGGAAGTGGCGCAGTATGATTTTTCCGGAGAAAGCATTTTCCGGTATTTAAGGAGCGGACTGGCAGGGATTTCCAGAGAAGATGTGGATATTTTGGAAAATTACTGTCTGGCAGCAGGCGTTATAGGGTATCGGAAATGGAGTGAACGATTCTGTTATCTGCCAAAGGGATATCACGAAGATGATTTAAGTGCAGTCAATGAGATCCGGGGCAGAGTGGCAGAGCAGTTTGCGGATCTGTTTTCTCTGTTGAAAAAGAAGGATATTACGGTAAGAGAGCAGACGAATGCGCTGTATGCGTTTATCTGCGCAAGAAAGGTAGAAGAGCAGCTCAAGAGAAAAGAGGCAGAATACGAAGCAGCAGGCGATCTGAAAAATGCAAAAGAGTATGCGCAGATTTACCGCATTGTTATGGATCTGTTTGATAAAATGGTGGAACTCTTAGGAGATGAAGTGATTTCACTGGAGGATTATGCCAAAATCTTAGATGCCGGTTATGAATCGGCAAAAGTGGGAATTATACCGCCGGGGTATGACAGAGTTCTGTTTGGCGATATGGAGCGTACCCGTTTGAATTCGATTAAAGCATTGTTTGTTGTGGGGGTAAATGATGGCGTCATACCAAAATCCGGGGATTTTGACGGAATTTTATCTCAGATTGAACGGGAAAAGCTGGGAGAAATGCAGTTGGAGCTGGCACCTACGGTAAGGGAGAAAACATTTATCCAGAAATTTTATCTCTATCTGAATCTGACGAAACCAACGGATCGCCTGTATCTTTCCTATGCCAGGGTAGACGGAGAAGGAAAGGGGATGCGCAGCTCCTATTTGATCCGTGTCATCTTAAATATGTATGAAAATCTTTCTGTCCGGGAAATCGAAGAAGAACCTTTAAAAGAGCGGATTGTAACTTCAGAGAGCGCGAAAGATCTGCTGATTGAGGGAATCGAATCCGCGCAGATGTGGCAGCGAAATGAGAAGACAGAAGAAGTCCGATACTGGGCTGCTCTCTGCCGTTGGTATCAAAGCAGGAGGGAATTTGACAGAGAGTTAAAAGAGTTGTTTGATGCGGCAAGGCTGATACATAAAGATACGCCTATTTCTGCCTCTGTTACAAAGGCTCTTTACGGCACTGTTTTGGAGAACAGCGTGACAAGGCTGGAAACTTTTGCAGCCTGCGCATTTTCTCATTTTTTGATTTACGGACTGCATTTAAAAGAGCGGAGCGAGAGTGGATTTTATGCCGTGGATTTTGGAAATGTTTTTCACGATGTATTGGAACGATTTGCAGAAGGAATGGTGAAAAATTCCTATAGCTGGTTTACTGTTACAGAAGAAGAGAGTGAGGAATTGTTAAAAGAGGCTTTGGAGCAGTCCCTTGGCGCCAATCACAATCTGGCACTGTATGAAAACGCCAGGAGCAGTTATGCAAGGGAGCGGATGTATCGGATTTTGAAACGAACAGTCAGCGCGCTTTTGTATCAGGTGCGAAAGGGGCGGTTTACGCCGGATTGTTTTGAGGTGTCTTTTTCCTATGCCGAGA
>CAYQRG010000047.1:278-10436 GCA_964419645.1 uncultured Eubacterium sp. | reverse complement strand
GTTTTCCCTGCTCGCTGCGCCGTCCGCATGTCGCTGTAAGCGACTATATTCCTTATGCGGGCGTGTGCATAAAAACAAGCAGCGGCAATCTATCAGACGCCGCTGCTGTTTCTATTTCCAAAAATCAATAGGTTCATAATCCAAAAGTTCCGCCAGAAACCCTCTATCCTGCAGCTCACTTTGAATCCTGTCTAAAATCTCTTCGGATTCTGCCGTTACGGTATGATAGTGATATCCTGCAGTAACATCTTTTAAGGATTTGGATATGCCACTTTTTAATTTTTCCATATATGCTCTGACATCCAGGCGGGATTTCAACCCCATTTCCACCCGTATGACATCATAGATTTTGTGATAGACAAATTCATCTTCTACGATTCCGCCAAAATCTACATACAGATTTAGTTCTTCCTCCATTTCCTCATCGGAATGATGTACTTTGAAAATCCGTTTGCAGGGTGAATCTTTTTTCATAATATATCCCCGACAGGTACTGATAATTTCTTGGTTCTGTGCCCGAAGCAATGCGATATCCTGTACCACCACCTGTCGACTGACGGCAAAGTTTTCCGCCAGTTTTGCGCCGGAAACCGGACTTTTCGCATTCCGCAGAATTTCCAGCAATTTCTCCCTTCGTTTTTCTCCACTCATATACTTCCTCTTTCTTTTTTGACAGTGCCGGACCTGTTCCAAACATGCATTTGAGGGTATGAATTAGGAGACCGGATGCAGATTTTTTAATGAGATATCTAAAATTGGTGCAGAATGCGTGAGTGCGCCACTGGAAATATAATCTACGCCCAGATCTTTGATTCTCTCGATATTCTCTTTTGTCACATTTCCTGAAATTTCAATTTCTGCTTTGTGGTCAATCAGTGCAATTGCCTCTTTCATAATTTCCGGCGTCATATTATCCAACATAATAATGTCTGCCCCTGCTTCAAGAGCTTCTTTTACCATAGTAAGGTTTTCAACTTCTACTTCAATCTTTCGCACAAAAGGAGCATATTCCTTCGCCATGGTAACAGCCTCCTTCACGCCGCCGGCTGCGCCGATATGATTGTCCTTGAGCAATACGCCGTCTGTTAAATTATATCTGTGATTATGGCCTCCGCCAATCCGAACTGCATATTTTTCAAATATACGATTGTTCGGGCTTGTCTTTCTGGTATCCAAAAGCTGTATGCCCGTTCCTTCCAACAAAGCTGCCACGGAACGGGTGTAAGTCGCGATTCCGCTCATACGCTGCAGGTAATTCAATGCCGTACGTTCTCCGGATAGCAGAGCCCGGATGTCTCCACGGACTTTTGCCATTTTCTCTCCTGCTTTTACGGTATCTCCGTCTTTTACAAAAATCGTCACTTCTACTTCCCGGTCAATCAGCTCAAATACTCTTTTAAATACGTCAAGTCCACAGATAATGCCTTCCTCTTTGCAGATCAGATCCACTTCGCCAAGACGAGGTTTTCGCATAACGGCATTGGTCGTCACATCTTCACTGGTAATGTCTTCTTTTAAAGCGCTTAAAATATAAGGATCTGCGTTTAATTTCATTGTAATTGGATCATACATAATTATTCAACCTCTCAATCTCATTTCATATTATTTGTTTATGGGATTCTTCCAATCTCCTTTGCCGCCCGTTTAGCAAACACGAGACTTTCAAGCAATGAATTGCTGGCCAGTCGGTTTCTTCCATGTACACCGTTGCAGGCCGTTTCCCCTGCTGCATACAACTGCCTCATGGAGGTTTGACCAGACATATTGATCCGGATTCCTCCCATAAAATAATGCTGTGCCGGAACAACCGGAATGCATTCCCGAAATACATCATATCCCTGTTCTTTGCAGTGTTTTACAATATTGGGGAAATGATTTTGCAGTTCTTCCTTTGGAATGTTCTCCATGGAGAGCCAGACATAGGGCATATTGTCTTTTTTCATTTGTTCATAAATCTTTTCTGTCAATACATCTCTTGGGAGCAATTCATTGACAAATCGCTCCTTTTTGGCATTATACAAAACGGCTCCTTCGCCCCGAACGGATTCGGAGATCAGAAAACTCCGCTCCTTCGCCCGATCAGAGTATAGTGTAGTAGGATGAATCTGTACATAATTGAGATGCTCCACTTCGATATGGTGTTTCAATGCCACAGCGATTCCGTCTCCTGTCAAGTGTCTGTAATTCGTCGTATGCCGGTAAAGACCGCCGATGCCTCCACATGCCAGCACTGTTGTTTTTGCAGCGATCTGTTCCATGCCGCCCTCTGGATTTCGGACAATGGCTCCATAACAGCAATTGTCCCGGCAGATTAAATCCACCATAGCATAGTATTCCATAATTTTAATATTCGGTCTTTTCTTTACCTGCTCTAGCAGCTTTGTGGTAATCTCTTTTCCTGTAATATCCGCATGGAATAAAATCCGTTTTGCAGAGTGTCCGCCTTCTTTGGTAAAACTCAGACTGCCGTCTTCTTCCCGTTGAAAATCCACGCCATATCCAAGCAGGTCTTTTATGGTATCTAAGGAAGAGCGGATCATGATTTCCACCGACTCCGGATTGTTTTCATAATGTCCTGCGCGCATGGTATCTTCGTAATAGCTGTCATAATCTGACTCATCCCTTAACATGCAGATACCGCCCTGAGCCAGAAAAGAATCACTATGTGAAATCTTATCCTTGGTAAGAATCCATATCTGCTTATCCTGCGGGAGATGAAGGGCACAGTACAGACCTGCGCAGCCTGCTCCCACAATCAATACATCTGTTTTCATTCTGCCTCCGTATCTCTCTAACGAGCCAGCTTTAGCATCTGCGTAAGGGGATGCTTTGCCTGTTCCAGGGTTCTCTCATTCAGTTCTATTTCCGACAGGTCTTCCATACCGATATGCTCTAAAACATATTCTAACCGGGAAAGGGTATTTTTCTTCATGTCTGGACAGACTTGGCAATCGATCACCGGATAGAATTTCTTTTCGGGATTTTCTTCTTCCAACTGATAAAATACGCCTGTCTCTGTTGCGATGATGTACTCTTTGGCCTCATTTTCTTTTGCATAATGAATGATTTCTGCCGTACTGCCTGCATAATCGGACAATTCTAAAATTTCTTTTGCGCATTCCGGATGGGAAAGCACCAACGCATTCGGATGTTTTGCTTTTGCCGCCAGCAGGGAAGCCCTGTCTATCTTTTGATGTGTGGGACAGTAGCCGTCATGATAAATAAATTCTTTTTCCGGGAGCATCTCTGCTACAAAATGGGCCAGATGCTGATCCGGTATGAAATAGATCTGTTTTTGCTTCAATTTCTCTACTACCCGCACTGCGTTGGAAGAAGTCACACAGACATCCGATTCTGCTTTTACCGCTGCATTGGAATTGACGTAACAGACAACCGCTGCCTTGGGATACTTCTCTCTTGCCGCTTTCACCTGCTCTGCCGTTACCATATCCGCCATGGGACAGCCTGCCGTCTGGTCCAACATGTAAACATGCTTGTCCGGATTTAATAGCTTTGCGCTTTCTCCCATAAAAGATACGCCTGCAAAAAGAATATTCTTCTGCTTAGTTTCTGCGGCTTTTTTTGCTAACGCATAAGAATCTCCCACAAAATCTGCCAGTTTCTGCACTTCCTGGTCCACATAATAATGTGCCAGGATCACTACATCTTTTTCCTGTTTTAAATTACAAATCTTTTCGCTTATGTTCATATCATCCTCCCAGCAGAATGGCAATTTCACTGTTTTGCCATTTCTGTCCTCTGGCATATTGCCAAAATTTGTATTTATGGCATTATAACACAATGTTTATGAACTGACAAGACAGTTGTATATACACTGACTTTTATTTTTTAAGATAAAAAAGGACCTCCGCCATCCTCGTTTGGGCTGTTTCTTCCCAACGCCAGAATAACGGAGATCTTTTATTTTCTATTCTTCTACTTCCTTTTTACGGGAAAGCGCTACTACTACAGTCTGCACAATAGCAATAACTGCCATTAAAATTGTCCATTTATCTACAAAAGCTGTTTTCAGAGTGATATCCTCTGTCAGGCAGAATGCAACAACAGAAACAATTGCTATAGGAATACTGATTAGACGTACAATGCCTTTCTTTTTCAGTTTCTTTTCCTCTTCTTCTGATTCCTTTTCGTTATTGATAAAATATCCGATCAAAAGCATCAAAGATTCAAAAACTCCCAAAATCATCAGAGCAAAATTCAATAGTGCCCAGCTTCCATTGTTTCCTCCTGCAAGAGGTACCATGTCATCTTTTACTTCTTCCATTGTAAGCTCAGCCGGTTCCTCCGTTTCTTCCTCCTCATCAGCATCTTCTAATAATGTCTGTGCAAGGGGAACGGTTTCGTCCTCAACCTCCACTGCAGGATCTGTATCTGTTAATGTTGATGTTGTGACTGTCCGTCCGGCTGCTGTCGGCGCTGCTGTTTGCGTCGGTGTCGATGTTACTTCCGATTCCTGTGCCGATGTTGATGTTTGTTCCGGTGTTGATGTTTGTGCCGGCGTCTTCTTTGTCGGTTTCTTTGGTTTCTCTGGTGTTGGCTCCGTTGCCTGTATTGGCGTCGTCGGCTGTGTCTGTCCTGTAGGTTGAATTGGTCCCGTAGGATTACTGTTCTTTGTCCACTGTGCCGTATAAACTACATTGCCACTTACTTTTTCTGCAACTGCCGGTGCCCAGCCGTTAAAGGTGTATCCCGCTCGGACAAGCGTTCCTACAAATGCCGGTGTATAATCTCCTGCTTTCAAGCCAGCTATGATCTGGTCTGCAAATACTTCTTCCCCTTCTACTCCGTCTGTATAAATTACGGTGTAGGTTGGATCTTCCGGAATCTCATCTTTCGTCCACTGCGCCGTATACACTGCATCACCGCTTACTTTTTCTGCAACTGCGGGTGCCCAGCCGTTAAACGTATATCCTTCCCGCGCTGGCGTTCCTACGAATGCCGGCGTATCATCTCCTGCTTTCAGGTCGCTTGTAATCTGGTCTTTAAATACTTCCTCTCCTGCTACCCCGTCTGTATAGGTCACAGTGTAGGTCGGATCTTCCGGAATCTCATCTTTGGTCCACTGTGCCGTATAAACTGCATCACCACTTACCTTTTCTGCAACTGTTGGTGCCCAGCCATTAAACGTATATCCTTCTCGCACTGGTGTCCCTACAAATGCCGGCGTGGCATCTCCTGCTTTCAGGCCACTTGTAACCTGGTCTTTAAATACTTCTTCGTCTAATACTCCATCTGTATAGGTCACTGTATAAGTTGGCTCATTTTTGGTCCACTGCGCCGTATAAACTGCGTCACCGCTTACTTTTTCTGTGACTGTCGGTGCCCAGCCGTTAAACGTATATCCCTCTCGTACTGGCGTTCCTATAAATGCCGGCGTATCATCTCCTGCTTTCAGACCACTTGTAACCTGATCTTTAAATACTTCCTCTCCTGCCACACCGTCTGTGTAAGTTACAGTATAACTCGGATCATAAGTAATCACAAATGTAATGTTTCCGGTTATTTCCGTTCCTGGAACCGGCTCTTCCGGCTCCCATGTACCCTCCGGCCCAAAACCGCTATTTGGCGTTGCTCTGGGAATCTGGGAATCAAGCAATGCTGCTTTTCCACCATTCTCGGTTTTGGCATAGCTGCCGTTAGCCCCTCTTAAAGTCACAAGAACTTTGTATTCATCGCCTCCGTTAACCGTTCCATTTACTGCCTGATAAGTTACGACTGCCTGATATTTGTCAGGAACTCCATCTTGACCGGCACACAGAGCCCCGTCAGAATCGCTGCCCATCATGTCCAAAGCGTAGATGATATCTACCTCCACGTCTTCTGTAATGCCCTCACTCTGCAACTTCGCAAGATCCTCCTGGGAGGTCAACACGGTATCTATCACATATGTCTTGCCATCTTTTGTAATAAACCAGGGTATTGTAACAAGCTCTCTCTGCATAAGAGCCCTGAACATACTTCTGGTATCCGGTTTTCCAGTGACAGGATAATTATAATCATCACCATCATCATAGGTGTCTTTGACCGGATCTTTGATATCCTCACCCTCGTCTGTCTTAAAGTTTATATTAACGTTATAAGTTTTATTGGAAGAAACATTTGAGCTGCCCTCGCCATTGCCAGGAGCCGGATTGGTTGTATTACCATCATTTCCGGTCACAGTCGCTGTGTTTGTCAACTTTTTGCCCTCAATTTCACTTTGGCTAAAACTCATGATAACATAGATATCAGCTTTGCCGCTTTCTGAAATTATTCCTTCCATGGGTTCACCGCCGACATATACCGCGGTTTTTCCGTTCATCCTGTCATTTACTTTATAGGCTGCTCCTGCTTCTCCGGTAACTGTAATCCGGTACAGCAGGGTTGCGCTTTCACCTTTTCCTAGTTTGACAGGGTTTTCTTTATTGATTGTCACATCAGCAGGAATTGTTACACCTGCTGGAATTTCTGTCAGACGGATTTTTGTAATGCCAGTCAATTGATGCGTTTTGTCAGCAGGAACATCTGAACTGTCCTCGCCATTTCCGGGATCCGGACCTGTCGTATCTTTGTCATTGCTGGTCAAAGTTGCTTTATTTGTCAGATTTCCACTGTCAATGTCGCTCTGGCTAAAGCTTTTAATTACATAGATCTCCGCTTTGCCACTTTCCGGGATTGTTCCTATCAGGGAGTCTCCACCCACATAATCTGCATTCTCATCATTAACTTGATAAGCCGCACCTTCTTCTCCAACAACGGTAATCTTGTATAGCAAGATCACTGTCTCATCCGTTCCAAGCTTAACCGGATCATCCGTATTGATCGTTATTCCTGCCGGAATTGACAAATCATTTGGAATTTCTGTCAGGCGGACTTTTGTGATACTGATCAACTTATGTTTGTCATCCGGCTTGTCCGCTTCTTCCCATACAGCAGTGTAAATAATCTCACCGTTTTCATCTGCATCACCGGCACTGACAATCGGATTAACTTCCGGCGCCCAGTACAAGAAGGTGTAACCTTCACGCTCAATCGTTCCTATAAAGTCCGGCGTCTTGTCTCCTTCTTTTAAACCTTCATACCCCTGGTCAGGAAAAACAGTCTCTCCAGCTACACCGTCTGTGTATGTTACAGTATAAGTTTTATCAAGCTCCCACACAGCATATAATGTCTTTCTAACCGGATCTTCTTCGCTGCCAATGCCTTCGTCTACGCCCCATTCCAGGGTAATAGAATCTCCGGCTTTATAGGTAACATTCGTGGAGTCTGCACTTTCTGCCCAACCTTTGAATGTGTATCCTGTTTTGGCAGGTATTGTGTTGGTAATGTTCAGCGTAGCCTCTGTGGCTGCTACTGATTTCCTGGTTGATGGAACAGTGCTGCCGCCCTGGGTATCGTAGTTTATGACATAGTCGGCATTGACTGTAATACCGAACACATCATTGTAGCGGTACCAGGTTTTATCTGTAGCTACCGTAACACTTCCTCTGCACCCTGGACAAGCCACGCTTCCATAAGCCAATACTGCTCCCGTGATCGGATTACGAACTTCAATTCCAAAATTGGCATAATAACAAACTCGTACATCACTGCTTATTCCTGGCCTAATAGCTTCAAAAACGGTATCAAAAACTCTTTCTCCGGCATTAACACCTGCAGCGTAGGTCGGGTTTCCGACTATATTTTGTCCGCTATTATCAACTAAACTAATATCGCAATAATCGCTTGGATTATAAATTGCAATGGTCGAATTACAATACTGATGTATCAAAGTCTTTCGTGGTGCTCCCAAAAGGAAACTCGCCCTTTGACCAACTTTCATAGTCAGGTGCTGTCCGGAATCTCTAACTAGTCCGGTAGCCGTTGCACCATTAGGTTTCTTATCTGGATTAATCGTAACATTCGCAACCGGATCATACCCGCTGGATAATGTCATCATTTTTTCGCCGTTAAGTTCATTTTCCCAAATACTCTCTACGGCTGCATAAGCTGCTTCTACCATTTTGAGAGCCTCAGCCACACCCTCGTAATCCGCTAATCCTGCGTCAACCACTGCTTCATATACATCAATTGCCGCATTGACCAATTCTCCAGCTTTTTCATAATTATCTATATTAATATCTGTAGGAATTTTCCCTACAGCGTCAAAAAATGCCTGCACAATTGCAGGTACTTTTTCTTTCTTCTCATTTTTTGACTCTGCAATTTCGCCCGGTTTTTCTATTTCATCCGGCGTTGCCGCCTCTTCCGGATTTTCTTCTTCGGAGCTCTCGACTCCACTTGTCTCCTCTGCATCTTCCGGAGTTTCTGTCTCCGGATCCTCTGTCTCCGAATTTTCTATTTCCGGATTTTCTTCCGTCTTATCCGGTTCCTCTATTTCCTCTGTATTTTCTACTTCTGGAGGCAACGTCTCATCCGGCGCTTCTGTTTCTTCTGTCTCCTGTATTTCCGGAGGCGTTGTCTCGTCCGGCTGTTCTTCATCCGTGATATCTATTCCAGCATCTGCCATTACGGTTGTCTCAACTTCTTCATCCTCAGATGCACGGATGTAGGTACCAATTATACCTGTAAATAAACTAATCATTAACAGTATGGCTAACAGCCTCATTCGGAAATAATTCTTTCCTTCTCCTCTCATATCTGACTATCTCCTCTCCATTTTAATTAGACTGCGTTATTTTATTCGGCAAAAACCTTTTTTTTATTAAGCTTTTTTTCAAAAAAAAATGGAATAAAATACAAATAAAAATGAATATGGAAAGAATTGATACATCTAACATAAAATTTTTTAGCAAAAATCGCTAATTTCAAGTTCATTCTCCTGCACACAGCAGCATAAAAATAATTTCTCAACGCCTGCTTTTTCTGCCTCTTCCAATGCTTCTTTAAACTCCGGATGTGTTTTTGCATTAGGTCGCACTTCCCGTACCCCTTCCATTTGAATCACAAATGCTACCGTACAGTGGTATCCTTCTTTTGCTGCTTTAGTCAGCTCCTTCAAATGTTTCACTCCCCGCAGCGTAGGCGCATCTGGAAAATAGCCAATGCCCTCTATCTCCAACGTACACCCCTTCACTTCCATAAGATATTTTTCTTCGTCTTTTTCCATATAAAAATCAATTCTGGAATCCCCATATTTATACTCTGGCCGAATGTGAGTATAATTCTGTTTATTCAGCCATTCCAGCACAACTTTATTCGGTGCCTGGCTGTCGATATTTACCCAACCTAGAGAGTCCTTATATACAGCAATCAGATCATATTTTGTCTTACGCTCCTGATTTTCTGCTTTTTGCAAAATAACCTCTGCACCCGAAATCAATAGCTCTCTGCATCGTCCGGTATTTTTTACATGAACCGTTTCCAGTGTCCCGTTTATTTCAACTTCTGCCAGAAACCGATTCGGCCTGCTGCAAAAGTTTCCATGTATCGTATTTTCATATTTCATATATTTACCATACCAATCTATTACAAAACCCGGCGGTAATCTTCCGCCGGGCCTTTCTTCATTTCTTATTTCATATCTTTTACGTCAATACGTGTCAATGCTTTCCGTAATGCAAACTCTGCACGGGCAAGATCCAAATCTGCCGCTTTTGCCTGCAGACGCTCTTCCGCTCTTTTTTTGGCGGCCTCTGCACGGCTGATATCAATTTCTTCTGCCCATTCTGCGATTTCCGCTAAAAGGGTTACCTGCTCCGGCAGGATTTCTGCAAATCCTGCATGTACCGCAGCTACTTTTTCACCCTCTGCTTCATGAATGATGACTGCTCCGGGAGCTAATACGGTGGTCAGCGGAATATGTTTCTTATAGACACCGATCTGTCCGGAACTTGTGGTAAATTCGATCATTTCCGCTTCTCCGGTATAAAAGATGCGATCCGGTGTAATAATCTTCACCTGAAACATTTTTTCATTATCTGCCATACCATCACCCCTTACTTCACACGGGCACGTACTTCATCAATCGTTCCTGCATTTAAGAAATAGCTTTCCGGTACATCATCCAGCTTACCTTCGATAATCTCGCGAAAACCTCTTACCGTCTCTGCGATTGGAACATATTTTCCTTCCAATCCGGTAAACTGTCCTGCTACGAAAAACGGCTGAGACAAGAATCTCTGTACCTTTCTTGCACGGTTTACAACAAGTTTATCA
>CAYQRG010000047.1:0-268 GCA_964419645.1 uncultured Eubacterium sp. | reverse complement strand
TCCATACCCAAAATTGCGATGATATCCTGAAGTTCTTTGTATTTCTGTAAGATCTCCTGTACGCCGCGGGCAACTTCAAAGTGCTCCTGACCTACAATACGAGGATCTAAGATACGGGAAGTAGAGCCCAGAGGATCTACTGCCGGGTAAATACCAAGCTCTGCAATGGAACGCTCCAATACAGTCGTTGCATCCAGATGCGCAAAGGTAGTTGCTGGAGCCGGGTCCGTTAAGTCATCGGCCGGTACGTATACTGCCTGAACGGAAA
>CAYQRG010000046.1:0-10729 GCA_964419645.1 uncultured Eubacterium sp. | reverse complement strand
TTGAATTTGAGGGTGAAGGCGTTGTTACGGCTGCTGATATTCAGGCAGATCCTGATATTCAGATCTTAAATCCGGATTTAGTGATTGCAAACTTAAACGGAGGAGCTGACTGTAAGCTGTATATGGAGCTTACCATTACCAAAGGTAGGGGTTATGTCAGCGCAGAAAAGAACAAGTCTGAAGATGTGCCGATCGGTGTGATTGCGATTGATTCAATTTACACTCCCGTTGAGCGTGTAAATCTGACAGTTGAGAATACCCGTGTAGGTCAGATTACAGATTATGATAAACTCACATTGGATGTATTTACCAATGGGACATTGGAGCCGGATGAAGCAGTCAGCCTGGCAGCCAAAGTCTTAAGCGAGCATTTAAGTCTCTTTATCAACCTTTCTGAAACAGCTATGTCTGCAGAAGTTATGGTAGAAAAAGAAGATGATGCAAAAGGCAAAGTCCTGGAAATGAACATTGACGAACTGGAATTGTCAGTACGTTCTTATAACTGCTTGAAGAGAGCAGGTATCAATACCGTAGAAGAACTGACGAACCGGACGCCGGAAGATATGATGAAGGTTCGTAATTTAGGACGGAAGTCTTTGGAAGAGGTACTGGCGAAATTAAAAGAGCTGGGACTTCAGTTGAATCAGAGTGAAGATATATAATATCAATTTGTGGCCAATTTCGTAAGACCGAAGGGCAGAGAGCGGTCAGCTCCATTTCATCGTGGAGGCAACTAAACAGGAAAGCATTCGATAAGTAAGACCGAAGAGTGTGTCGGATGTTCCACAAAACGGAGGATTATAAAATGGCAAAATATAGAAAATTGGGAAGAACTTCATCCCAGAGAAAAGCAATGTTAAGAAGTCAGGTAACAGCATTGATTCACAACGGCAAGATTATTACAACAGAGGCAAGAGCCAAAGAAGTTCGTAAGATTGCAGATGGAATTATTGCAAAAGCCGTAAAAGAAAAAGATAATTATGAAGAAGTTACGGTAAAGGCAAAAGTTCCCCGTAAAGACAAAGACGGCAAGAGAGTAAAAGAAGTCGTAAACGGCAAGAAAACAACCGTATATGATGAAGTTGATAAGACAATCAAAAAAGATATGCCTTCCCGTCTTCATGCAAGAAGAGAAATGCTGAAAGTGCTTTATCCTGTAAAGGAAGTTCCAAGTGAAGCTGCAGGAAGAAAGAAGAACACAAAAGAAGTTGATCTTGTTGCAAAATTATTTGATGAAATCGCACCAAAATATGCAGGTCGCAATGGTGGATATACCAGAATCGTTAAGATTGGACAGCGTAAAGGTGACGGTGCATTAGAAGTTCTGTTAGAGCTTGTATAATTAAGAAGTAAAAAACTCCGGTGATAAGCCGGAGTTTTTTGTCAGGCAAAATCGAAGGAGGATCATATGCTGCCTAAATTATTTTCAATAGGACCTTTTACCGTATATAGTTATGGATTAATGACTGCAATTGGTATTTTTGCAGCAGTTGGGCTGGGAGAGTATCTGGTGAAAAAAACGAATCTTGCAGAGGAAGGCTTTGTGTTGGGCATGGGAATTGCCTGTGTCATTGGAGGCTATGCATGTTCTAAGCTTTTGTTTTGGCTGACAACACTGCCGGAAATTATGAAAAATCCAAAACTGCTTTTGAATTTTTCCACCGGATATGTGGTGTATGGAGGTTTAATCGGAGGAGTACTCACCGGATATTTTTATTGTAGAAAAAAGGGGATAGATTTTTGGAAAGTCTTCGATCTGACAGTACCGGCAGTTGCACTGGCACAGTTTTTCGGAAGAATCGGTTGTTTTCTGGCAGGATGCTGTTATGGAAAGCCGACAGAAAGTGCATTGGGTGTTATATTTCATAATTCTTCCTATGCGCCAGTAGGTGAAAAATTGTTTCCGATTCAATTGGTGTCTTCCGGATTGAATTTGCTCAATTTTATCTTTCTGTATTTCTTATGGAAAAAGATGCGCCACAGGTCAGGTGTAACAGGAGCTGCTTATATTGTGACTTATAGTATTGGCCGCTTTTTCCTGGAATATTTCAGAGGAGACTTAGAACGAGGAAGTGTGGGAATACTGTCCACATCCCAATTTATCGCGGTGTTTACTCTGATCATTGGACTTATTATGATGTTCTTACGTCTGAAGAAAAAAGAAGGAGATATGATTCGTGATTATTCATCATAGGGCTTTACACATGCTGTAAAGTTTGTAAGAATGTGTATATTTTATTAAGTGGGAATCCGGCTCTTTGCGAAAAGTCAAATTTTCAATGAGCCGGATTGTGTAATTATGAAGCCAAAGGGATAAACATCTATTATTCATCTTCCGATTGGTATAGGGGCAGGGAAAAAATGAATTCCGTGCCTACGCCTTCTGTACTGATTACGTTAATGTTTTCATTGTGAGACTGGATGATTTCTTTGACGATTACAAGACCTAAGCCGGTGCCTTTTTTATCCTTACCACGGGATAAATCCGTTTTATAAAAGCGTTCCCAGATTTTTCCTATGCTTTCTTTGGGAATGCCGATGCCTCTATCTTTTACAGAGACAAAAATCTTTTCATTTTTTACCGTGGTTTCTACTGTAATAATCGAACCTCCATAAGAAAATTTAACAGCGTTATCGATCAGATTGTATATCACACGCTGAATTTTACTCATATCTGCTCTGGTATAAAGAACTTGTCCTGTAAGGATTAATTCAATGGAAATACGTTTGTCCTTACAGATGCCTTCAAATGTCCGGGCAGTCATTTTGATGACATTATTAATGTCAAATCTGGTTATATCCAGCATAACACCCCGTTTTCCGTATTTGTTCAATTCCAACAGGCTGGAGGTCAGCTTGTTCAGACGTTCTGTTTCAAAAAGTATGATTTTCAGATATTTTTCCTGATTGGATGTAGGAATGGTGCCGTCTAACATGGCTTCAATATAGCCTTTGATCGAGGTAAGGGGTGAACGGAAATCATGAGATACATTAGAGACAAATTTGCGTTGATCTTCCTCTAAGGTATTCAATTCATTTGCCATATAAGTCAGAGAAGCTGCCAAACGGCCGATTTCGTCGTCTGTTTGAATGTCCAGAGGCGTTTCAAAATCGCCTTCTGCATAACGTGCAGCGGCTTTTGAAATTTTGCGGACGGGACGTATAAATATTATGGTATATACAATAAGCAGTGTCAATGCACAGAAAAATAAAAGGGCAAGAGTGATATAAGAAATATGTAAAAAGCCCTGATTGTAGGCAGAGAGCGTTCGCAGTGGTTTATGTATGATTACATATCCCCGGACTTTATAATTTATGGAAATCGGCGCAGATACGCTTAATTGCTCCTCTGAAAAATAATTGTAAAAAAAACCCGTTTGATAATAATGGTTTTGAAAATCACTGATATTGAAATCAGGAATGCTTTCCATATGGGAAAGGTCTGCAGTTTTGGATGAATCCACCAAAATGCTGCCTGTCTGATCAATCACCCAGATTCGGGCGGCCAGATAGGTATGTATTGCCTTAAGTCGGGATTCAAAGTCTGACAGTGTGATGTCGTTGTTGTAGTAGCTGACTGCATAGTCAGAGGCGATGAGATTGGCCTCTTTATAAAGGCTGGAAATCTCATTTTTTTTAATGTATTCATAAGAAAAATGAGAAGTAATAGTGGATACAATTGTAAATCCTAAGATGCCAAACAGTAGACAGCCAATCATCAGTTTGGGGTATATTGTTTTTTTCATAAAAGATCACCCGGTCACTTCAAACTTGTAGCCAATTCCCCAGACAGTGGCGAGGCTCCAAAAGTCAGTATCTTTTACTTTTTCCCGCAGACGTTTGACGTGAACGTCTACGGTTCTGGTGTCGCCAATGTACTCATAGCCCCATATATGATCTAAAAGCTGTTCTCTGGTGAAAACCTGATTGGGGGAAGAGGCCAGAAAATATAAAAGCTCTAATTCTTTTGGTGGCATATCCACAGGCTGTCCGTTATAGAGAACAGAATAGTTGGACAGATTTACCACAAGTCCCGGATATTTGACGCATTTCATGCCGCCGGAAGCAGAATGGCCTTTCCCGGAAGGCTGATAACGCCGCAGCACGGCCTTAACACGGGCAACCAGTTCTTTGGAGTCAAAAGGCTTCATAATGTAATCATCGGCGCCTAATTCCAGTCCCAGAACTTTGTCAAAAATTTCTCCTTTGGCGGAAAGCATAATAATCGGCGTATCGGATTTTGCCCGGATTTCACGGCAGACCTGATAACCGTCAATTCCGGGGAGCATCAGATCCAAAAGAATCAGATTCGGCATATACTGCTCAAAAGCAGTCAAAGCTTCTTCGCCGTCACTTACCGTTTTTGTATCAAAACACTCCTTTGTTAGATAGAGGGAAATCAATTCTGCAATATTTGTATCATCATCTACAATTAAAATTTTCTGTCGCGCAGCCATAAGTACCTCCTGTATTATTCTTTAAATTCTGCGATTGTAACGCCGGCATCGCCCTCGCCAAATTCACCCAGGCGGAAAGATTTGATGTACTTCTGCCGTTTTAGATGTTTCTGGACGGCATTGCGCAAAGCGCCGGTGCCTTTGCCGTGGACAATGCGGACTGAAGGCAGGTGGGCGATATAAGCGTCATCTAAGTATTTATCCAGTAAAGCAATCGCCTCGTCTGTTGTTTTCCCGATCAGATTGATTTCAGCGGAAATCGAGGCGGATTTGTTCATCTTCATAGTTCCGACTTTGGTTTTGCCAAATTTTTTGCCGGAAAGAGATGTATCGTCTTCTAACAGTATCAGATCATTGATATTGACCAGAGAACGTAAAATTCCCATTTGCACGTATAAGTCGCCTTTGGCATTGGGGAGCGTATGCACCGTGCCTTTTAAATTCATAGACAGTACCTGTACCGAATCTCCAATGCGTAAATGCTTGGGAGGTTTTTTGTTTTGGGCCGGAGTATTTTGTTTGGGAGAAAGGTGTTTCTGTGTGTCGGATATTTTGCTGCGAAGCTTTGTGCGTTCTTTCTCCATTTCGCTGGCCGTAGCATGATTCTGAGTAAATTTATTAAAATTACGGATACTCTCATCGGCAAAGTCTTTCGCTTCCTGTATAATGGCAAGGGCCTGTTCGTTGGCCTCACGTAAAACTTTGTCACGGCTTTTGTCCATGCGTTCCTGTTTTTCTTCTAATTTGTGTTTTAAAGAAGAGATTTCTTTTTTGTATGCGGCAATTTCTTCCCGTTCCTGTTCAATCGTTCTTTTGCTGATTTCAAGATCGGAAATCAGATCTTCAAAACTGGTTTTTGATTCTGTAATCCGGCTTTTGGCATCTTCAATAAAAGAGGAATCCAGACCGATTTTGGAGGAAATGGCAAAAGCGTTGCTTTTTCCCGGAATTCCAATCAAAAGACGATAGGTAGGACTTAAAGTCTCTACAGAAAATTCACAGCAGGCATTTTCCACACCTTCTGTGGATAATGCAAAAACTTTGATCTCGCTGTAGTGGGTAGTTGCCATAGTGCGGATGCCCTGTTGGTGCAGATGCGCAAGAATCGAAATCGCAAGGGCCGCGCCCTCTGTGGGATCTGTACCGGCGCACAACTCATCAAAGAGAACAAGAGATTTGTCATTGGCGTTTGCCAGTATGGATACAATATTTGTCATATGAGAAGAAAAGGTACTCAAATTCTGCTCAATGCTCTGTTCGTCACCGATGTCGGCAAAAACATCTTCAAATACGGCAAGCTGGGAACGGTCATTTGCCGGAATGTGAAGGCCTGCCTGTCCCATTAAAACGAAAAGGCCGGTTGTTTTCAGGGAAACTGTCTTGCCGCCGGTGTTTGGTCCGGTAATGATAAGCTGGTCAAATTCGTCACCCAAAATCACATCAATGGGTACGACGGTTTTGGGATTCAGCAGGGGATGGCGTCCTTTGCGGATATGAATTTTGCCTTCTGTGTTAAAAATGGGGGCAATGCCGTTGTGCAATTTGGCAAGCTGCGCTTTCGCAAAGATAAAATCCAATGTGGTAAGAGACTGGTAATTATCATTCAGAAAAGCGGCATATTCAAAAACACGGCTGCTTAAATTGGCAAGAATCACTTCAATTTCTTTGGCTTCTTTTAAAAACAACTCCCGTAATTCGTTGTTTAAGTTGACAATCGCAGAGGGCTCAATAAACAGAGTAGAACCGCTGGAAGACTGATCGTGAATCATGCCGGGAATCTGGTTCTTGGCCTCTGCTTTTACAGGGAGGCAATACCGGCCGTCACGAGTGGTAATCACAGAATCCTGGAGGTAACCGCTGTTATTCGCCTGTACCATAAGTTTGTTGATCTGGCTGCGGATTCGCTCGTTCGTATTGCCAATGGAGCGGCGGATAGATTTTAAGGCGCTGCTGGCATCATCGCTGATTTCGTCTTCCGAGAGAATGCAGTGCTTAATCTCATCGTTAAGCGGCGTCAAAGGCTCTAACAGATCAAAGAGTTCTGTCAGGGAATCTGTCTTGCTGTCCTCCCGTCTGGACCGGCTGAAATTCTTGGCTCGTTTTGTGGCCTCTAAGAGAGAGCTGATCTGCAGCAGTTCTGTAATGTTTAGGCTGCCGCCAATCTCAAGGCGTTTGATAAAAGCGCCTACCGGATGAATGCCCGAAAAAGAAAGGCTGCCTTTCTCAAAAATTCGCATAAGGGCATCTGCCGTCTGCTGCTGTGCTTTGTTTATGGAAAAGATATCCGTCATTGGCAGAAGATTGGCGCACTGCTCTTTGGCAGCTTGGCTGTATGCAAATTCTGTCAGGGTGAGGATAATCTTATCGTATTCTAATGTGTGTAATGCTTTTTGGTTCATATGAAGTCCTCGATTTAATTGATGTTGGAATACCCGAAAGGTACATGATTTTTATTATTATACATGATTTTTGGACGCTTTAAAAGGAGAAAATAAAATCTTGCATACCTATTCTATTACTCGTATAATAGGAGTAAGGAGTCGGTTTATGCCTGAAAAATACGGTTAAGGAGAAGTAACGGTATGGCAGAAGAGAAAGAGGAGTTTTCATTTATCAGTGAAAAGATCAAAGAAAAGCCGGTGAATAAAAAACGTCTGTTTAAACACGGAATCTATACGGTGGGGTTTGCCGTTTTATTTGGGGTAGTGGCATGTTTTGTGTTTACATTTATACATCCGATCCTGGAGAATTTACTGCATCCGAAGGAAAGTCCGACAATTACAATTCCGGAGGATGAGCTGGGAATGGAGTGGCAGACGGAAGAGACAGAAATGCCTGTGGAGACAGAGGCGACAGAAACAGTAGAAGAAGCAACGGAAAGAATTATTGTAAAAGAACTGGAGCTTTCGGATTATCAGATGCTGCAGAACAAAATCTATGCCATCGGCAAAGAAGCAAATCGCTCTATTGTAACGGTAACAGGAGTCGTCAGCAATACGGACTGGTATAACAATTCCTATGAGAATAGTGGGCTGGCTTCCGGCGTTATCATAGGAGACAACGGAAGTGAGCTGTTGATTTTGACAGAGCATAAAGTAGTAAAGGATGCCGGTCAGATTCAGGTTACATTTATTGATGATGTTACCGTAAATGCATATCTGAAAAAATATGACGGCAATACCGGGATTGCAATTTTATCTGTGGCGCTGGAAGAACTGGAAGAGAGCACCAGAAACAGGATTTTGTATGCTGTGCTTGGCAATTCCCATACAGTAGCCCAGGGCAATGTTGCCATTGCAATCGGAAGTCCCCTTGGAACGAATTATTCCATTGGAACCGGAAATATTACTTCTGTTGGAAATGTAATTCAGACAGTAGATGCTACATATCATGTATTTACAACAGACATTGTGGGGAGCAGAAACAGCAGCGGCGTTCTGTTGAATTTAGAAGGCGAAGTTGTGGGACTGGTTATGCAGGATTACAGTGGAAGCGGTGACGATAACACCCTGACTGCGATTTCCATATCCGAGGTGAAAAAGCTGATTGAAATGCTTTCAAACGGAAGGGATATTCCCTATCTGGGGCTTAGGGTAGTGACAGTTACCGATCAGATTGCCAGGGACTATGATCTGCCGAAGGGAATTTATGTCAAAGAAGTATTGTTGGATTCCCCTGCATTTGAGGCGGGACTTCAAAATGGAGATGTCATTGTGGAAATGGGCGGAGAAGAGATCAGTGCCGTTGATGCCTATGAGGAAAAAATCATGGCATTGGACCCCGGTTCTACCATACAGATTGTTGTAAACCGGCAGGGAATGAATGAATATCTTCGAGTGGAGTGCAATGTTATGGTGGGCATACTCCAATAAAAACAGACGGAAAGGGGCATCCTTATGAAATATATCGAAACATTTCGGGAAGGAGAAAGAGTCAATGCAATCTTTCTCTGCAAATATAAACAGTCTGCAGTTACCAGAAACGGAAAACCCTATGAAAATGTGATTTTACAGGATAGGACGGGAACTGTAGATGCAAAGATCTGGGACCCGGATTCCCAGGGGATCGAATCTTTTGAAACGTTGGATTATATCAGCGTGGTTGGTGATATTACCAGTTTTCAGGGCACACTGCAGATGAATATCAAGCGGGTACGGAAAGCAGAGCCGGGAGAATATACGGAGGCGGATTATCTTCCTGTCAGCAGCAAAGATATTACTCAAATGTATGAGGAATTAAAAGGTTATATCAGCACTGTGAAAAATCCATATCTGCAGAAACTGCTGGCTGCATTTTTCCTGGAAGATGAGGAATTTGCAAAGCGTTTTTGCTCCCATTCCGCAGCGAAAAGCGTGCATCATGGTTTTGTAGGAGGATTGCTGGAGCATACCCTGGCTGTTACGAAACTGTGCGCCATGTTCTGTGAGCAGTATCCGATTTTGAATCGTGATCTTTTGCTGACGGCAGCTATGTTTCATGATATCGGTAAGTTAGATGAATTATCGGATTTTCCGGCAAATGATTATACGGACGAAGGACAATTGCTGGGACATATCATGATCGGAACAGAAAAGGTCGGAGCATGTATTCAGACCATTGCAGGATTTCCGCAAAGGCTGGGCAATGAATTAAAGCATTGCATTCTGGCGCATCATGGAGAACTGGAATTTGGCTCGCCGAAGAAGCCGGCGCTGGTGGAGGCAGTGGCTCTGCATTTTGCAGACAATATAGATGCAAAAATGGAAACGTTAAAAGAGGCATTTGCGAATGTGCCGGAAGGAAATACAGAATGGCTGGGATATAACCGGCTGTTGGAGTCAAATATCCGAAAGACAGGTAAGTAGGTAATCTTATGCAGAAAAATGATTTGATAGAGCTGGCGATCGAAGATATCGCTGCTGACGGAGCCGGAATCGGCAGATATAACGGTATGATATTTTTTGTCAAAGATACGGTTGTGGGTGATCTGGTGCTGGCTAAAATTACAAAACAAAAAAAGACGTATGGATATGCGCGGTTAATGGAAATTAAGGAGGCTTCCCCGTTTCGGGTGGAGCCCTGTTGTTTATATGCCCGTTCCTGCGGCGGCTGCCAGATCCAGGAACTGGAATATCAAAAGCAGCTGGATTTTAAACAGGATAAAATAAAGAATGATCTGATCCGAATCGGCGGATTTGAAGAAGAATTTTTAGAGAAAGTTATGGAGCCGATTGTGGGCATGGAGGAACCTTTTGCCTATCGGAATAAAGCGCAGTTTCCTATTGGAAGAAATGCAGCAGGAGAGATTATTGCCGGGTTTTATGCAGGGAGGACACATAATATCATTGCAAATACCGACTGTGCGTTGGGAGTTCCTGAGAATAAAATTGTTTTGGAAACAGTGCTTTCCTATATGAAGGAATGTGGGGTAAGCGCGTATGATGAAAAGACGAAAAGTGGATTGGTAAGGCATGTACTGATTCGATATGGATTTGATTCCAAAGAAATTATGGTGTGTGTTGTGATTAACGGAAAGCGCCTGCCAGCGGAATCGGTGTTGATAGAGCGTTTGTGTGAAATTGCTGGTATGAAAAGTATTTCCGTAAATATCAACCGAAAAGATACGAATGTGATTTTGGGAGAATGTACCAGGACAATCTGGGGAGAAGCGTTTATTACGGATGCGCTTTATTTGCGGGATACAGAGGATTTTAGCCGATTGGGAGAGAAAACGGCATATCAGATTTCTCCTCAGTCTTTTTATCAGGTGAATCCACTGCAGACGGAAAAGTTGTATTCTTTGGCACTAGAGTATGCAGGGCTGACCGGAAAAGAGATTGTATGGGATTTGTATTGCGGTATTGGAACCATTTCTCTGTTTTTGGCGAGACGGGCGAAGTGGGTGTATGGAGTAGAGGTTGTGCCGGAAGCGATTGCAGATGCGAGAGAAAATGCGAAGTTAAATGGGATTGGGAATGTTACGTTTTTGACCGGGAAGGCAGAAGAGGTGCTGCAGGAGGAAGAGGCAGGAGAGATCATGCGCAGGGCGAATGTGATCGTGGTAGATCCGCCGCGGAAAGGGTGCGATCAACAATGTCTGGAGACGATGCTTCGGGTGCAGCCGGAGAGGATTGTGTATGTTAGTTGTGATCCGGCTACGTTGGCGCGGGATTTGAGAGTGTTGTGTGATGGTGGGTATGAGGTGAAGAAGGTGCGTGGGGTTGATCAGTTTGGGCATACGGTGCATGTGGAAGTCGCATGTTGTCTACAAAGGAAGGATTCGTAGAAATCCT
>CAYQRG010000045.1:0-10863 GCA_964419645.1 uncultured Eubacterium sp. | reverse complement strand
TGTCCAATGCAGATATTGTAAATTATGAAGCGAAACGGACCTACCATATTCGGAATATCAAATTTGGTTATGCCAGAATTTACGATCCCGCATCTGACAATGATAGCGGACTTTTGGTTCCGGTATGGGATTTTTTCGGTGGATTTGACGCAGAGCCTTTAGAAGGCGATTCGGGAAGTTCCCATAGAGACTCCGGCGAGCAATCGTCTCAAAGTTTTATGACGATCAATGCCATAGACGGTTCGGTGATTGACAGAAGTTTGGGATATTAGAAAAATATATGGGAGAGGATTCCATGAAGAAAAAAACAGTCTTAGCAGTGTTATGCATCTGCATGGTTTTTTGTTCCGGCTGTGAAAAGACGCCGGAGAATGTAATTGTACGGGAAAAAGGAAAAGAGAGCATTCAAAAATATGAGAGCGAAGAATCCGCAGAAGGAAGTCTTGCAAAGCGGTTAGGGGCGCCGGAGCATTACAGCAACCTGGCTTCTTATGAAGATGGGAGACTTATCATTGATACGGATGCAGATGTATGGATACCGGATGTAACAGATGTCCATACCTATGCGGTGACGGCAAAAGAAGAAACACAGGAGCTGGTGGATAACGTGACGGAGGTGTTTTTTCCGGGAGCAAGGTTTTATGATAATTCCAAGGAAAGCGAATTAAAGGAAGTTACGCCAAAGCTTCCTTCGGGTGAAAATTATGAAGACAGTTCATTCACAGCATCTGTAGAAACAGAAAACGGAAATTATGACTATCAGATTGTTCGTGACCCGGATTTTATGACAGGGATTGATTTTCGGATCAAAAAGGAAAGAGATGATTTCCGGGGCGGAGTATATTATGACGAAGGCGCATATCTGATGGATGAGGAAAATGCAACGTATGAAAAAAGGAAATGGAGTGAAGATGAGATAAAAAAATGGATTAAGATTTCTTATGATGAGGCGGAAAATGTAGCAAAAGAAAAAGCGGAAAGGCTTGGTATGAATCTAAAGCTCTATGGCTGGGATTATATAATCTGGTACTGTAGTGAGGATGTTGTTATCACGGAAAAAAATATTTTAGGCGGTGGATATGTTTTTTATTTTACCAGAGAAGTGGACGGTATACCCATTACTTATACCGACACGCCCGGCGGAGCTACAGAAGACGACATAGAGACAGGCACGACGGTTCCCTGGACATATGAATGGTGCAATCTTACAGTGGGAGGCGACGGAACGATCAGCGAGGCAGAGGTTTCCAATCCTTATGAAGTGGGAGATGTGCAGACAGAACATGTAAAACTTATGGATTTTGACAGTATTATAAAGATTTATGAGGAGATGATGGAGATTTCCAATGCCGATCTTTCAGAATGGGAAAAGATACGAACCTATCACATTCGGAAAATTACATTTGGTTATACCAGAATTTATAATCCGGAGGCAGACAGCACATCCGGCATTCTTGTTCCGGTTTGGGATTTTTTTGGAGATTTTGATTCAGAAACAGATGAGGAAACAGAAAAAAGATCAGGGGAACATTCTGTCAGAAGCCTGATGACAATCAATGCCATAGACGGAAGTCTGATTGACCGGGAATTGGGGTATTAGGGCATGAAACAGATTTTTGCCGTGCTTCGGTGGAATTTTCTGGGATTTTTCAAAAATCCCAGAATTATCATCACATTTTTGTTTTCGTTTATTCTCTGCTTTTTCTTAAGTGACAGGGCGATGATGGTGGCGGATTATTATGATTCCCCGATGCAGGCGTTTGAGCCGTTTATCTGGACATTCGGGGATGCCACATCTATTTTGCTATGCGCGCTGCTTTTGATACTTTTGTTTATTGATCTGCCCAAGCTAAGCCCTTTTACGCCCTATATGCTGCTTCGGATGAAAAAGTGGAAATGGCTTTTGGCGCAGTTTTTCTATATCTTTTTTGTCACGGCATTTTATATGCTGTATGTTTTTTGCGTCACGGGACTGCTTTGTATGAGAAAAACCTATATCGGAAATATCTGGAGCAAAACCGCGGCGCTGCTTGCCTATTCGGATATGGGAAGAGAGCTTTCCGTTCCTTCTACTGTAAAAGTGATGGAAAGTACAAGTCCTGTGGAATGCAGTGTGCAGATTATGCTGCTTTTGATCTGCTATGCCCTTACATTAAGCTTTCTGATGCTGTTTTTTCAAATGAAAATCGGGAAAAAAGCGGCAATTGCAGCAGGGCTTTCCTACAGCCTGTTTGGATTTTTGCTGGACCCGCAGGTGCTGGCAGACTTATTGCATAAGGAAGATTATCAGATGTTTTACATGCGCAGAATTGCAGGCTGGATCAGTCCTTTGAACCATGCGACGTATGGGATGCATGATTTTGGTTATGACGTGCTGCCTTCCATTGGGCAGTCCTGTCTGGTGTTTTTTGGAATTCTTCTGGTTTTGGCAGCAATTTCTTTTTGGACATTGAAAAATTACAATTTCAGTTCTTTCACAGGAGAATAGCTATGGGAAAAATATCAGTTTTTTGTTTTGCGGCAATTCTATTTGCCATTCCTTATTCTAAAATTGAACTGCCCCTTGCGTCAGGAACCTTTTTGCAATATTACAAAACGGCGCTGGCTTCCCAAGGAATTTTATTTCTCATTCCGATCATATCGGTGCTTCCGGAAGGGGCTGTCTATGTGAAAGAATCTTCTAATGGCTTTTTGAAACTTTATATTACAAGAATCAGTCGGATGGATTATATCAAAAGAAAGATTTTTCTGATTTATGTGGGAGGATTTTTACCTTTTTTCGCTGCAGGCGTTGTGGCATTTTTGTTTAGTTTTCTTGCATTTTATCCGTTGGAACTTAAGGGTGTTATTGAAAAAGAGAGCGTTTGGGAAGTACTTTTTCTGCTGCTTCGCATCTGTTTTGTGGGAGGAATTACGGCGGAAATTTCAGGGATTTTTGCAGCGGTTTTTCGGAATTATTATATGGCGTATGGACTGCCTTTTGTTTGTTATTATCTTTTGATTATTCTAAAAGACCGCTATCTGCCGGATCTGTATGCGATGTATCCGGGGGAGTGGGTTTTGCCGAAGCAGGACTGGGGAACGAATGGAATGGGGATTTGGGTGTTTTTTCTGGTGTTTTCCGGGGCGGTGTGTCTGCTGCATGGGTTGGTGCTGCATTACAGATTAAAGGAAATTTAGGGATGTTTGTGAAAATAGTTATTGCAAGACGGCCGTTGTACAAAAGATATAATTGGCTGCCGGGCGCGCTCTCGCTCATTGCCGCTCGCAGCGGTACTAAGCCGCGAAAACACCGCGGCTAAGTGCCGGCGGCGACAAAAGGCCCTGCATCTCAATTATATCTTTTGCACAACTACGTTTTTGAAAAAGAGAATTTCGCAGAAGTTTAAAAATTAATAGCAGACAGGAGAAAAAATGGGATATAGCGATAATTATGTGGAAATCAGCCACGTGACAAAAAAATTTGGGGAGGATACGGTGCTTTGCGATATTGACATTACTATGGAAAAAGGAAATGTCTATGGGATTTCCGGTAACAACGGCTCCGGAAAAACAGTACTGATGAAATGCATCTGTGGTTTTCTTCCGGTGACAACAGGAAAAATCCGTGTGGGCGGAAAGGTAATCGGAACGGAAACCGACTTCCCGGAAAGCATTGGCGTTATTATTGAAACGCCGGGGTTTCTGATGAATCTTACCGGAATGCGGAATTTGGAGATTTTGGCAGGGCTTCGGGGGAAAATTTCAAAGGAAGAGATTCGCGCTGCTATAAGAAAAGCAGGACTGGATCCGGATTTAAAAAAAGCGGTTGCAAAATATTCCCTGGGTATGCGTCAGCGACTTGGCATCGCTCAGGCGATTATGGAAGATCCGGATTTTCTGATTTTGGATGAGCCTTTTAACGGATTGGATAAACACGGCGTAGAAGATATCCGGAATTTAATTCTGGAACTGAAAAAACAGGGGAAGACAATTCTTCTGGCAAGCCACAACAGCGAGGATATCCGGATTTTGTGCGACAAGGTTTTTGAAATGGACGGAGGGAGGATTAAGGAACTATGAGACGAAAGAAGAAGTGGATGCTGTTTTTGCCGGCGGTCTTTTGCATTGCTTTTTTTCTGTCTGCATCTGTTCCGGTACGGGCAGAGGGAGTGGTGAGAATTGACGCCAACAAAAAATACAAAGGAATGAATGCTTCTTTTGCCAAAGGCTATGTGCCTTCTATAAAGAAAAATACGATGCAGCTTGTGGTGCCCTTTCGGACAGACGATTCTGTGGAAGGAGAAAGCCTTTTGATTGGCGTGACCTTTGAGCAGACAGAAAACAGTCCCTTTTATTTTAAAAATTATCAGAAGCAGGTAAATCCTTCCAAAAACGGCGTTTATCTTTATAAGTGCAAACTCAAGCTGCGGTCAGACCGGATAAACGGGCAATATCCGCTACATCTGTTTGTATTGGCAAAAACGGAGGAAGGGACGGTGCGGGAGGAGTTTACCATCTATGTGGAAATTTTAGACGGAAAGGAAGCCTTTTCTTCCGATGGAGAACTGCCGGAAGGAGAGCTTTCCGGTTCACAGCCCAAGGAGCAGTCTTTGCCTTCCGATCCAAAGGAAGAAATTATCAGACAGCCCAAAATCATCATTGCCAAAAATGATCTGCAGGGAAAGGATGTTCCGGCAGGCAGCAGTATTTTTTGGACACTGACAGCAAAAAACTGTAGCAGCAGCCAACCAATGGAAAATATGAAAGTGACAATGCTTTCCGAAAACAAAGACATTTCTTTTGAAAAAAATGCCTGGTACTTTGAACGGATAGAGGCAGGAAAAGAAATGGTTCTTGCCCAGAATGTTACGGTAGGAAAAAAGGCTCTGGCGGAATCCGTGCCGATTCAGCTGCAGTTTGATTATGAGGATAAAAAGGGAACAGCATATGCATCATCGGAAACGGTGTATTTGTCAGTCAGCCAGACGCAGCAGGCGGAGCTTGTCAATTTTATGATGCCAGAGAGTTTTTATGAATCCGATACCAACTCCGTGGCATTTCAGGTGCAGAATACCGGGTTTGCAGTGATTTATAATGCAAGAGTCCGTCTGGAAGGAAAGGGATTATTTGCTTCTGAGGTGTTTCTTGGAAACATAGAGGCAGGGACTTCTTTGGACGGGGAAATGCAGATATTCGCCGGAACCCTCAATATGGATGAACAGGGAGAAATCATAGACGAGAACGCAGAAAAGTACGGAGATGTCTCGGGACGTGTGGTTTTTTCTTTTGAAAACGAACAGGGAGAAGTCATTGAACAGGAACAGGCATTTTCCACGGCAATCAAAAAGCCGCAGATTGTGGAACTGAAAATCGAAGAGGAAGAGAAGCAGGAGACGAATCAGTGGTGGATTACGATTATTGTTATGACCTTTCTTGTGCTGTTGTTTATCATTTGCTGGCTGTATCTGCGGATGAAACATTATCGTAACTGTGCAAACAGGTCTGCGCATTGACTGTGCTGACTGTAAGAATAGGATGAAGTAATACATTATCAGAGAATGGGACGGGAACTCTATGAAAAAACGTAATATTTACAAAGACATCGTATGGCTTGCAGTTTTTTGTATTTTCGTATCAAAAGGAATTGACTGGGGCAAAGCGTATGTCAAGGAGCAGAAAACCTATGATCTTCACATCCAGAGTGACCAGGATCTCACGGCAGACATCATAGAGGAACTTCGCAAACTCTCCGGCATCTGCAGCTTTGTGCCGACTGATACGGCAGCAGTGACGATACGGCTTGGCAGTTATACATTGGATACAGAAATAACCGGTCTTGATTTGGAGGAGTATCCATTGAAATGGAAGTATTTTCCCGGCACATCGGAATCCGGTACAAAAAAAGAAAGAGAGATGCAGGCAGCCATTATCATGGGGAATATGCCAGTGCTTTTTTTCGGCGTAGAAGCGTTTTCCTCTTTTGCCGATGCAAGCGGTTATCCTCCGTTAAAAAGTCAGGTGGAAAAATGGATTGAACAGTATGAAACGTTGGACTTGACGGTGACAGATGCCAGTGGACAGGAGCGGAAGGCAAAAATCTGCGGCATTTTATCCCGTCCGGGAGATCAGGTATGTATGGATAGCATTCAGATGAAGGAAGTATTTGGAAGCTGTTCACATACGGCAGGTGGATTTATGGAAATACATGGATATAATAATATGGAAAAAGCCCGCGGACTTTTAGAGAGCGCGGGCTTTGTGGTGAACGATTTATCTTACAACAACAATATGCCGTTTTTCTCACATGCATCGGCATCTTCTTTTGGCCAGAGGGAAGACTGAACTTCTCCAATATGCGCCTTTCTTAAGAAGAACATGCAAATCCGGGATTGTCCGATACCGCCGCCGATGGTAAACGGAAGTGTACCGTCAATCACTGCCTTCTGGAACGGCAGGTCGGCGCGTTCCGGGCAGCCGGCTTTTTCAAGCTGGGAAAGCAATGCGTCTTTGTCTACGCGGATTCCCATGGAGGATAATTCCAGGGCAATGTCAAGAACCGGATAATATACCACAATATCAGCATTTAACGCCCAGTCGTCATAGTCCGGCGCGCGTCCGTCGTGGGGTTCGCCGTTTGCTAATTTATCTCCGATCTGCATAATGCAGACAGCTCCTTTTTCTTTTGAGATCAGATATTCCCGTTCTTTTGGAGAAACTTCCGGGAACATTTTTTCCAGTTCGCCGGTGGTAATGAAGAAAATGTCATGAGGAAGAATCTCTTCGATATAGTCATATTGAATCGACATATATTTCTCTGTTTTGCGGAGGCACTTGTAAACCGTGCGCACAGTATCCTGCAGAAAATCCAGTGTCCGGTCTTCTTTTTGGATGATTTTCTCCCAGTCCCACTGGTCTACAAAAATAGAATGGATATTATCGGTTTCTTCGTCACGGCGGATTGCATTCATATCCGTATAGAGTCCTTCTCCCACGGAAAAGCCGTATTTCTTCAGTGCATAGCGTTTCCATTTGGCAAGGGAATGAACAACTTCGGCCTCTTTGTCATTCTGCTCTTTGATGCCGAAGGAAACCGGACGTTCTACGCCGTTTAAATTGTCGTTTAATCCGGTGTCCGGATCTACAAAAAGAGGCGCGGATACCCGGGCGAGGTTTAAACGTTGGGATAAAAGATTTTGAAAGAAATCTTTTACGGTTTTAATGGCAATCTGTGTATCATGCAGATTCAGCGAAGATTGATAATCAGTTGGAATAATAAATTGTTTCATAATAACAGCTCCTTATGTATGATTTCTATCGTTTATTTTGCATTTTTTCCGGGAAGAAGTCAAGGACAATCTTTTTTATGATTCTTAAGAGATACTTTGCTGACCGTAACTCTTAAGAATTTGTAAAATCCTGCCAGTTTATTACAAAAATAACCAGAGATGTGTTATAATAGTATACGTCGGCCTGGAATCCCAGGGCGTTATGAAATAACAGTGTTGGAGGTTTTATATATGAATCATCATACACACAATATTGCCATTGGAGAAGATGTGGACAGTTGGAAAACGATGATCCTTATTTATAACAGCGCATTAAAAGAAGTGGGAACGAAACTGGAGATTTTAAATGATGAATTTCAGCATGTGCATCAGTACAATCCGATTGAATACATCAAATCCAGAATTAAGTCTCCGGAGAGTATTGTAAAGAAATTAAAACGCAATGGACATGAGAGCACGATTTCCAATATGACGCAGTATGTCAATGATATTGCCGGAATCCGTATTGTATGTTCGTTTATACCGGATATTTACCGTCTGGCAGAAATGATAGGAAGACAGAATGATCTTACGGTAGTTTCGATTAAGGACTATATCAAACATCCGAAGACGAGCGGTTATAAGAGTTATCATATGTTAGTAACCATTCCGATTTTTTTATCTGACCGCGTCGTAGATGCCAAAGTAGAAATACAGATCCGCACCATTGCAATGGATTTTTGGGCAAGTCTGGAGCATAAGATTTATTATAAATTTGAAGGAAATGCACCCGGATATATCAGCAGAGATCTGAGGGAATGTTCGGGACTGGTATCTATGCTGGATGCGAAGATGATGAGTTTAAATGAGGCAGTTTTAAAAGCCAAAGAAGAGCAGACAGAATAGGCTTCGTGACACTGTATCGGAAATGCATTGGGAAAACAATAATGGGGCTGTTGCATATCGAAAAGATGTGCAACAGCCCCATACCATTTTCTGGATAAAATTATTCGGTGTCAGCAGAAGCAGTAGATTCGGTTCCGTTTTTCCAGGAATCCATTTTTTTCAGTACTGCATCGTAGGTTCTCTGAGAAATATCCGGAAGTGTTTTGCCCCAGCTCTTGGTAGCCTGTGCAAAACCTTTTTTGAAAGCTTCAAGCATCTTGTCCGCTTTCTCGGGATCGCCGCCGCTAAGCGCTTTGGCAAAATCTACAATACGGTCAGAAGTCTGCTCTACGCCCCAGTAACCGTCATCTGCAATATCTTTCTGTGCCTGCGCTTTTACATCTGCAGAAACAGTAAAATTGCCGTCAGCTAAGAAACGCCACATACTGTCAGCTTTGCCGATGGTAGAACCCTGCTGTGACATCATCTGTGATACGAGGTCTCTCATCTGGGAGATTCTTGCCTCTGCATCTGCTTTTAACTTATTCACAATTGCAGAATTGTCTTTTACATAATTGCTGCTCTTAGCAGAAGAACTTTTCTCGTATACAACACCTTCGTTTTTCTGTGTGCTCTCTGTTGATTTCTTCGTATTTTCCGTTTCAGCAGCTTTTGTGGAAGTACTGCTAGCCGGTGTATAATAGGAAGAATTGTTAACTGCACCAACACTACTCATAATACGAACCCTCCTTGGCATAATAAAAAATATCCATATAACTTGGTATCATTATTTGTATCGGCAATCTGGAAGAAAAAGTAAAGTAGAATTGACTTTTTTTTATGAAATGGTAAAATGTTTTGTATACAAAATACAATATGCGATGGCAGAAGTACGGAGGAAAAACTATGGAACAGATTCGCATAAAAGCCTATGCAAAAGTAAATCTTGGGCTTGACGTACTAAGACGAAGGACAGATGGGTATCATGAAGTAAAGATGATCATGCAGACCATTGATTTATATGATGATTTAAACATCAGAAAAACAAAAGAACAGAAGATTTCTATCACTGCGAATTTGAAGTTCCTTCCGGTGGATGAAAATAATCTGATCTACAAAGCAGCAAAATTGTTTCAGGAGACCTGTGGAATTTCAGAAGGCATTGACGTAGATCTGAAAAAACATATTCCCGTAGCTGCGGGAATGGCAGGCGGGAGCACAGATGCAGCAGCCGTTTTATATAGTATGAATGAATTATTTCAGACAGGGCTTACCCTTTCCCAGTTAATGGAGCTTGGGGTGAAAATCGGAGCAGATGTGCCTTATTGTTTAATGCAGGGAACTGCGTTGGCGGAGGGAATCGGTGAAAAACTGACGGAGATTCCTTCTATGGCGGAATGCCCGGTTCTGGTGGCTAAGCCGGGAATCCACGTATCTACTGCATTTGTATATGGGAATCTGAAACTGGAGGATATCGTACATCCGGATATAGATGCCCAGATTGCCGCTATGAGAGAGAGAGATTTAAAAAAGGCAGCGGATTGTATGGGCAATGTACTGGAAACCGTGACGATTTCCAAATATCCGGTTGTGGAGGAAATCAAGAATTGCATGAAAGAAAACGGGGCTTTGAATGCGATGATGAGTGGCAGCGGCCCTACGGTATTTGGTTTGTTTGAAGATGAGAAAACAGCAAAAGCCGCTTATCAAACGCTTTGTGATCTAGGGCTTGCCAAATGGGTTTATTTGACAGGCATTTACAACGAGCGAAGAAGATGATTCATGGTAATGGAGGAAGTATGGAAAATTTAGAATTAAATGCCAATGCGTATCTGCCTTTGAGGGATGTGGTGTTTCAGACATTGCGTGAGGCGATTCTAAAAGGAGATTTAAAGCCGGGAGAGCGGCTTATGGAACTGCAGTTAGCCTCAAAGCTGGGTGTAAGCCGTACGCCGATCAGAGAGGCAATCCGTATGCTGCAGCAGGAAGGACTGGCTGTTACAGTGCCAAGGAGAGGTGCTGAGGTTGCCAAAATGACAGAAAAGGATATGGAAGATGTGCTGTTGATTCGGGAGGCGTTAGAAATTCTGGCAGTGCAGCTTGCCTGTGATAATATTACAAAAGAGCAGATTATTCTTTTGGAGGAAAAGGTATCGGAATTTGAGCAGGTCATCCAAACAGGGGATATCAAATCGATTGCCCAGACAGATATAGATTTTCATGATATTATATACAATGCGGCCGGCAATTCCAGACTGATGGGTATGCTCAATAATCTAAGAGAACAGATTTACCGCTATCGGGTTGAATATTTAAAAGATGAGAAGAATTATCCGCATCTTATGAAAGAGCACAGACAGATTATAGAGGGCTTAAAACACAGGAAGAAGGATTATGTGGCGGAGATGATGAAGAATCACATGCTCAATCAGGCGAATGAAGTCCGCAATATTATCCGCAGACAGGAATAAAACAAAATCAAATAGAAGATACTAGAGTAGGAATAGAGTCGATCTGTTCCTACTTTTTTTATGCACAGGGGTGCGTAAGGTATATTGCTGCTTTGTGGCACGCGTCCCGCGCGGCAAGCAGGGGTAAAGCTTCCCTGCTTGATATTAAGAAACAGGATGTGAAAATATGGAAAAGGAACTGAGTAAAAATAAAGAGGCTTTTTTGGCGCTTTTGGGAGAATCTGCGGATATTAAAAAGAAAACCATGCAGCTAGGAGCAA